>CAUSBF010000134.1:0-5189 GCA_963529595.1 uncultured Campylobacter sp. | reverse complement strand
GTGCCGTACTTAATAGACTTCATTTTAGACTATAAAGAGCCGCTTATCAACCGCGAGCGCCGCGTCAAGGAGCTTTTCAAGAGCTTTGACGACAGCGACGAAGAGAGTGAAGAGGAGGACGAAGAGGAACTATCGGAGGAGGATTACGACGACGAGGAGGATGAGGAGAGCGCGGACGAGGCGAAGCAAAAGCGCTCTAGAAAGAACGATAAGCGCGCCCTAAAGGTCATCGAAAGCTTCAAGGCTCTTGAAAAAGCCAAAAAGGATTGGATGAAATTTGCCGAGAAAAATGCCGAAGCGATTAAGCAGAGCAAGGGAATTTTATCGAAGCTAAATTTAGCGTTTAAAAAGAAAATTTTAAAAGAAAAGCTCATGGATCTGGGCCCAACTAGCAAGCTCATCACCGAGATCGTAAAATCGATGGAGACCGCGCTAAAAAGCGACGAGGGCTTTGAAAAGGAGCTCAAACGCTTAGAGTACAAGCTGCCGATGTTTAGCGCCGAACTGCGCGAAAATCACAAAAAAATTCTAAAAGAGATCACGAGGCTTAGCAAAGACGACATAATCGCGCGCGTGCCGGAAGCTACGATGGTCTCGACCTATGTCGATATAAAAAAGCTCTTTTTGACAAAAGAAGCGAGCAAAAAAAGCTTTAATCTCGAGCCCGAGCGGCTGAAAGAAATTTTAGAGCAGATCAAGCGCGGCAAGCGCATCAGCGATAACGCAAAGGCGCGCATGGCGAAGTCCAACCTGCGCCTGGTCGTCTCCATCGCCAAGCGCTACACCAACCGCGGGCTGCCGTTTTTAGACCTCATCCAAGAGGGCAATATCGGGCTAATGAAGGCGGTAGATAAATTTGAATACAAGCGCGGCTATAAATTTTCGACATACGCGACGTGGTGGATCCGCCAGGCGATCAGCCGCGCCATCGCCGATCAGGCTCGCACAATCCGCATCCCGATCCATATGATCGAGACGATAAATCGAATTAATAAAATCACGCGCAAATATATGCAAGAAGGCGGCAAGGAGCCCGATATCAACGTCATAGCGCAAGAAGTAGGCCTTAGCGTCGATAAGGTAAAGCAGGTCATCAAAATCACAAAGGAGCCGATCAGCCTAGAAGCGCCGATCGGAAACGAGGACGACGGTAAATTCGGCGATTTCGTCGAGGACAAAAGCTCGGTTTCGCCGATCGAGCAAATTTTAAAATCCGATCTTAAAGAGCAGATCGACGATATTTTAGAACAGCTC
Source organism: uncultured Campylobacter sp. (assembly GCA_963529595.1). Lineage (GTDB taxonomy): Bacteria > Campylobacterota > Campylobacteria > Campylobacterales > Campylobacteraceae > Campylobacter_B. The sequence goes on along the minus strand of CAUSBF010000134.1, from coordinate 3,935 downwards.
AACGACCGCGAGCGCACGGTGATCCGCATGCGATTCGGACTGCTTGACGACGAGAGCGACCGTACGCTCGAAGAGATCGGCAAAGAGCTCAATATCACTCGCGAGCGCGTCCGCCAGATCGAAAGCTCGGCCATCAAAAAGCTAAAACACCCAAAGATCGGCCGCAAACTAAAAACCTATATCGAGAGCTAGAGCAAAACGCCGATTTAATTTACTCTTAAAACGCCCGGCAAATTTAAAATTCATTAGACAGCTGGGCTTTGGCGTAGGTATTATTGATCGCGAACGCACGACAAACTAAAATCCGTAAAAGATACTCAAGCTAAAGCCGTCAATAATGTATTTTTTAGCCTAAATTTTATCAGACGGGGCACAAATCAAGGCACAGTAAAATGCAGTAGCGCTTGAAACGCCGATTTTTATGAGTTTAATGTTTGAAATCCGTAGGTTTCAAACTCCAGTGGAGAGAATTTACTCGCTCCTCAAGGAGTGCGTAAATGTGGGGGATCGAGTTTCAAACTCCAGCGGAGGAAATTTACACATAATCTCGACTGCTTTAGGAAGGGATTTGATTGCGTTTCAAACTCCAACGGAGAAATTTACACTTGCCACCTGCGCCACCTATATTGCCGCTAATCCTATGTTTCAAACTCCAGCGGAGGAAATTTACACTCGTTGATTTGCCCAAGTCTTTGTTTCAACCTCCAGTGGAGGAAATTTACACCCCCTCAAGGCTTGTTCTAAGCCCTCTAAGCGCTTAGTTTCAACCTCCAGTGGAGGAAATTTACACGATTGTCCGAGGTTTGGATTGTGAGCAACCCTACAGTTTCAACCTACAGTGGAGGAAATTTACACAGCGCTAGAAATTCTATTTTTCTAGGCTATGAAGTTTATATTTTTACCTCTTAAATTTAGATAAGCGACAAAGGCGGTTTAAAATAAAACGCCGTATTTGCGGTGTTTTGTAAATCTCAGCCAAAGCCTTATCTGCATATTTGCAAAATTTCAATCAAAATCGATAGCACGATTTAACGGCACAAAAGCTGCCGCCGTTTCGGCGTGCTATCATTCCGCCTCGCACCATCTAGCTAGCTTATACTGACGCCGACAAACCGACAACTCGGCACCGACAAACTTTGACACACGTTCAATCGCATCCCGCCGCCGCACTGTCTTACCTGCAATCGCAGCGCCCATAAATTTGCCGCATTGCCGCGCCGGCAACCGCAATACTATCTTAAATTTGCTGCTCCGCCGTGCCGTCTTGCTCTTAAAATTTACCTTCTGTAGCCAAGAGTGCGCTGGATAACACGACGTCGGTATTTTTGTCTCGCTCTAAATTTACCTTCTATCGCACCGCTAAATTTAACCGCGTCGCAAGCTGCGCTTTTTAAGGTAGCTATAAATCCAAGCTCCGAGCAATAAAACCGCCGCGAGGCAATACATATAAAAGGCCGCGCCGTTTTCATACTCCACGTCCTGCGCGCTAAAGACCTGCTGTGACATTTCGGGGTTTCGCGCCGCCTCGTCCGCGACCTGCGCCATCACCTCATCGTCTTGCACCTCAAGCGTGATCTTTCGCAGATCGATGAAATTTGTCCGCTTATCCAGATGCCTGCCGCTGCGACCCGTAACGTAAACGTTATGCGAGTAGAAATTTAGATAATAAAATCCCGCGTCGTCTTTAAAAAGCTTCTCCGAGATCTGCCGCACGGCGCCTTTAAACGGATTGTCGCCCGCCCTTTTTAGCGCGCTTAGCTTACTGGCGTCTGCGCCAAATTTATAATACACGTACCAAAACGCGTCTTTGAGCAGGCCCTCGGCGCCGCTGCCGCGCGGGCGATTTAAAATTTTATCCTTGCTTAGATAAAATATACCGTTTTTGCTCGCAAACAGCATGTATTCTTGATGTCCGCTCTGAAAATTTAGCGGCATATAGGGCTCGTTTGTGGGGTCAAATCTCTCGCCGTTCATCAGCACCGCGCCCGCCTTTGGATCATAAAGAAACTCTATGCCGGCGTTTGGCTCCACGAGATACATCTGCTCGCTAGGCGTGAAATTTAGCCTCTCGCCGTCCGCATAAACGCTGCGTCCGTCGCTTAGCCACCGATCGACCGGACGAAAGTGCGCGGGCGAGCCGGAGCCGTCTTCGTGTATGATTTTTAGCCTTATCTGTTTTAGATTTTTTGCATCCGTGCCCGCTAAAATTTTACCCTCGTAAAAGATCCGCTCGCCGTCCGTGGCGACGTAAGGGCTCTCGGTCAGCGGCGAGATGGGCGCGCTAGTATCAAGTCTAGCGTAAGAGTAGTTGTACTCCTGCGGCCATTTGGAGAGCCCGAACGCATGTAAAAATACTTTGTAAATGTAGCTTATCGCGCCGCCCGTGCGCTGCGTAACGTCCGAGCAGAAGTAGCTCACGCGCCCGTCGCTGTAGTAGCGAGAGCCAATCTTTTGCGTGCGCGCGGGATCCAACCCCGACATCTTGCGAGCGCCGCAAAACACGCTACTAGCGTCCATGCCGACGTTTGTGTAGGAGTATCTGCCGGTATCAAGCACGCGAAAGCTCGCCGCATCCGCGCCGCCCTCTAGCTCGTAAGGGGCGAGGTTCCAAGAGCGTAGATAAATTTTGCCGCCGATATTATAATAATCACTGCCGCCGATCTTTTGCGCATCCGTGGGCAGTTCGCGCGAGCTATCATACACCGATAGCTCATAGATAAAAACGAGCGAGACGAAGAGCGGCACAAAAAGTACCACAAAGAGCAGCCTTAGCGCCTTTTTATCAAATTTGCTTAAATTATTCGCCTTTTTCATAAGACAATTATATATCTTGCTAGTTTAAAACGTTAGAAATTTAAAAGCGCTTGCGGGGGAAATTTTAAAATTTAGAGTGCGGAAAGCTGCGGGTAAATTTAGCGCCGAAATTTTAGCTCAAATTTATCCGCAACCGCGCGAAACGACGCAATCTACGCGCAAATTTTACTCAGTATCCGTCAAAATGCTTGGTCTTCGGTAGCACTAAATTTAACGTGATGCCGATGAGCGCGCCGAGTCCCACGCCGCTAAAGCTCATCGCGCCAAAATCCAGCACCATGCCGCCGATCGCGCAGACGAATATCAGTGCGACGATGATCATATTGCGCGGCTCAGCCAAATCCACGCTGTTTTTTATGAGCGTTTCCATGCCCACGCTAGCGATGATACCGAAAAGCAGCAGCATAATGCCGCCGATGACGGGAGCGGGGATCGTGGAGAGCGCGGCGCCGAGCTTGCCCACGAAGGCTAGCAGTATCGCCGTAAGCGCGGCAAAGGTCATGATGGCGGGATTGTAAGCTTTCGTGATGCTGACTGCGCCCGTGACCTCCGAGTAGGTGGTGTTCGGCGGTCCGCCGAAGCAGCCTGCCAGCGACGTCGCGAGTCCGTCGCCCAGCAGCGTGCTTTTAAGCCCTGGATTTTTGAGGAAATTTTCCTTCGTGACGTTGCTGATCGCAAGCATATCGCCGATGTGCTCGATCGCCGGCGCGATGGCGATAGGCACCATGTAGATCACCGCTTCGAGCTTAAAAACCGGCGCGGTGAAGCTCGGCAGCACAAACCACGGCGCGTTTAAAATCGGCGTAAAATCCACGATCCCGATGAACAGCGACGCACAGTATCCTGCCGCGATACCGCAAAGTATCGGCACGAGGCGCAACATGCCGCGACCAAACATCATCACGACGATAACCGCCGAGAGCGAGATGAGCGCGATCGTAAGCGACTGACCTTGTGTATAAAGCGCCTCTTTGCCCTTGCCCATGACCATATTTACGGCTGCTGGCGAGAGGATGAGGCCGATCGTCATGATGACGGGTCCCACGACCACGGGCGGTAAAATTTTATGCAAAAAGCCCTCACCTTTTAGCCTAATAAGCAAACTCAAAGCCACGTAAAAC
>CAUSBF010000133.1:0-5207 GCA_963529595.1 uncultured Campylobacter sp. | reverse complement strand
CGCTAAGCGTGGTAAGACCGGGGTCGATCGTGTAAATTTTAGCCTTTTTGATATTATCCAGATCCGATAATATGGAGTATTCTACGTCCATTCCGACCTTTACTTTGGATATATCGCCCTCTGCGATTTGCATCTTGATCTCCATCTTGCTCAGATCGGCAATCTTTACGATCGTAGGCGTAGTTTGGTTGGAATTTACCGTCTTGCCCTCCTCTACCGGCATCGAAACGATCGTGCCGCTTATCGGAGCCGTGATCTTGGTGTAGCCGAAATTCGTCTCCGCCGTGCTTAGCTGAAGTTTGGTCTGCTCGATCTGCGCCTCGATCTGCTTCTGCTCGGCCTCTTTTAAAGCGGCGCTATTTTTGGCGTTTTCCACCGCCTCTTTGGAAGCAGCGTTTCTTTTATACAGCTCAAGCTCGCGGTTATACTGCGTTTTGGCGTTTGCCGCGGCGATCTTTGCCGAAGCTAAATTTGCTTCGTGGATTAGAAGCTGCGCCTTTTGCTGTGCGATCTCGTTTTCTTGAGTGACCGAATCAATCTGTGCGATCATATCGCCTTTTTGAACCTTATCGCCAACTTTGACGTAAAGCTTTTTGATCTGACCGCTTACCTGCGCACCCACATCGACCAAATCTCTGGCGTAAACCTCCCCCACAGCCGTCACCGTGCCTCTAATATCACCCTTTTCAAGCTTTGTGGTAAGGGCTTTCGGCGCCTCTTCTTGCTTAAAAAATTTACCGTATAAGAAATATATCGCAATAAAGACAAGTACGATAGAACCGATAAATTTCAAGGTTTTTTTCATTTTGCCAACTTCAAATAAAATAGGGGCTAATTCTAATGTAAAAATATAAAATTTTAGTTAAATACTAAATTCTTTGCTCGCGCACGGCGTAAAATTTCATGATCTTTTTATGTAAAATTAGCGAAACGCAGATCAGCGCCGAGCCCGCAAGTAGGCGTGCTAGATCGGCGTCCTTTTGCCAAAACACTAAATTTACGACGATTGCTGCGGGGATGAGCGCGTTATTCATAATCGCAAGCACGCCGCTATCGACCTCGCACGCGCCTTTGTTCCACAAAAAATAGCCTAAAGCGCTAGCTACCGTGCCCAGATACACGATCACCGCGCCCTGCGAGAAGCTGGGATTAAATTTAGAAAAATCTCCGAGCACGATCGCCGCAATCGCCGTAACCGCGGTAGCTCCGACGAAAAAATAGCCGAAAAGCTCCTTTTGTTCGCTAAAGCCGTGGCGCTCCAGCATAAATTTATACGCGCTCTGTCCGAGCCCGAAGCATAAATTTGCGCCTTGTACGAGCAAGAAACCCGTCAAAAACTCAGAGTTTATCGCGCCGAATTTTATCACCAAAGCACCTAGCACCGCGACAGCGACGCTGAAAAGATATAGCGCGCGAAATCTAAGCTTAAGCGCGTCGTAAAGCAGCGTCACGTAAAACGGAGTAAATATCGTAAAAAGCGCCACTTCATAGACCTTCAAATACGCAAAGCTGCGGTAGTAGAAGATATACATCACGCCGATCTGCACGGCGCCCACGGCGCAAATTTTAAGCGATAAAGTGGGATTTACGCCGCGAAATTTCATAAAGGGCAAAAAACAAATTAGCGCCAACGATACGCGCGAAAATGCCAAATACGCGCTGTCTATGCCGCGCAAAAACTCGCCTATCAAAGAGAAACTAAAAGCCCAAATACAAGTAACCAAAATCAGTTTTTTCAAAATGTCCGCCTAAGCTTTAAAATTTAGGCGGACATTTTATAAAATTTTAGTTAAATTTGGGATTTAAATTTCGCCCGCGCAGCATAAATTTAGGTTTTTATTTATTTTAAATGTGTTAAAATTATCCGATTTTTGAAATTTAAGGGTAAAAATGAACGACGTTTCGGTTATAGTTCTTGCCGCAGGACTCGGCACTCGGATGAAGTCGCAAAAAGCTAAGGTTCTTTTCGAGCTTTGCGGCGAGCCGATGATAATCCACATCTTAAAGAAAGCTTACGAAATTTCAAACGACGTGAGCGTGATTTTACATTATCAATTCGACGAGGTTAAAAGCGCGGTTCTAGCGCACTTTCCAAACGCTAAAATTTACAAACAAGACCACGAGCATTTCCCGGGCACTGCGGGCGGGCTAAAAGAGGTCGAAATCAGCGGAGCCAAAACGCTCATAATCTGCGGCGATATGCCTTTGGTAAAAAGCGCCGAGCTTCGCAAACTCTGCGAGGGTGACGCGGAAGTAAATCTAAGCGTTTTTAGCGCACGCGATCCTTTCGGATACGGCCGCGTAATCACCCGCGGCGGCGAAATTTTAAAGATCGTCGAGCAAAAGGACGCAAGCGAAGAAGAAAAAGCGGTAAAAGACGCAAACGCAGGCTGCTACTGCTTCAAAAGCGAGGCATTGAAACAGATCCTACCGCAGATCAAACCAAATAACGCGCAAAAAGAATACTACCTCACAGACGCGATCAAAATCGCCAAAGATATGGGCTTAAAATGCGCCGCCGTGTGGGTAGACGAGCAATGCTTCATGGGCATAAACGATAAGCTCGCCCTTAGCATCGCCGAAAATTTAATGCAAAACGAGATCAAAGAAAATTTGATGAAGCAAGGCGTTTTGATGCGCCTACCGCAAAGCATCTACATCGACAGCAGGGCGAAATTTATCGGCGAGTGCGAGCTGCAAGAAAACGTAAGTATCATCGGTCCTTGTGTGATCGAAAGCTCGCTCATCAAAAGCGGCTGCGTCATCGAAGATAGCGTCGTAAAAAATTCCGACATCGGTCCGATGGCGCATCTGCGCCCAAAATGCGAGGTTATAGGCACCCATATCGGAAATTTCGTCGAGCTTAAAAACGCGAAAGTAAACAGGATCAAGGCGGGGCATTTAAGCTATCTTGGGGATTGCGAGATCGATGAGGGCAGCAATATCGGCTGCGGCACGATTACGTGCAACTACGACGGCAAGAAAAAATACAAAACAATAATCGGCAAAAACGTCTTTATCGGCTCGGACACGCAGCTTGTAGCGCCCGTGCGGATAGCCGACGACGTCATAATCGCCGCCGGCACGACGGTTACAAGCGACGTTCCGAGCGGCGCGCTGGCGATCAGCCGAAGCAAACAAATCAACAAAGATGGGTTTTTCCATAAATTTTTTAGGAGCGAAGATGAGTAAGAAAAAGGTTTTACTCGCGGTTTGCGGGAGTATCAGTTTTTACAAAGCGTTTGAAATTTTATCCGCTCTGAAAAAGTCGAATTTCGACGTCTATGTCGCGCTTAGCGACGGCGTGCAGGAGTTTGTCAGCTACAAGGCGTTCGAGGCGCTGTGCGATCACCCCGTGCTTTGCAAAGCCAACGAAAACTGGCAGGCGGGCATCAACCACATCGCTTACTCCAAAGTGGATTTGGTTTTGATAGCGCCTGCGACGGCAAATACGATAAACAAGCTCGCGTGGGGCGTCTGCGACAACGTATTTTTAGAGGTGCTAAACGCGGCTTTCGCCCACGCCAAGGTGGTTATCGCACCCGCCGCGAACCCCGCGCTACTTGAAAACAACATCACGAAAAACTGCATCGATATGCTAAAAGCGAGCGTAAATGCGTATTTTGTGGATCCGATAGAAAAAACCCTAGCTTGCGGCGATACCGGCAAGGGCGGACTAGCGAGCACCGAGGCGATTATGCAGACGCTAAAGCGTGCGCTTTACAACGATAAATTTTGGGAGGATAAAACCGTCATCATCACCGGAGGCGCGACGATCGAAAAGATCGATAGCGTGCGCGGCATTACGAATTTCTCCAGCGGTAAAACCTCCAAAGCGATTGCCGACGCGCTGTTTTATCTAGGCGCGGACGTGACGCTGATCTCTAGCAACGAATATGAAAATTTACCGTACAAGCTCGTTAAATTTGAAAGCACTATCGGGCTAAAATCGGCGCTTGACAGCACAAAATTCCCCGACGGCGCATATTTGATAATGGCTGCCGCGGTAAGCGACTACTCGCCGAAGGTGCGCTACAAAGACAAAGTGAAAAAAGCGGAGATCGGCGAAATTTGGAATTTACGCCTGGGCGAAAACGAGGATATCTTAAGCTCCGTGCGCGGAAATATCAAAAAAGTGGGCTTTAAACTCGAAACCGACCGCGAAAATGCCGTCGGCGAGGCCAAACGCATGCTAAACGAAAAGCATCTCGACGCCGTCTGCCTAAACGTGCTGGACGACATCATCAAGCTCGGCGGCGACGTCCTTAAGGTCACTTTTATCACGAAAAACGATCAGGTCGTAATCGACACCGCGCCGAAGGACGAAGTCGCCCTAAAAATCGCGGCTGAGCTGAAAAAAATCTGATCCGTGAATAGCCTAAATCATCTCGCTCTTGTGATGGACGGCAACGGGCGCTGGGCGAAAAAGCGCGGTCTGCTGCGTACCGGCGGGCACGAAGCGGGCGCGGAGGTAGTGGAGCAGATCTGCGAGTTTTGCATCGACGAAGGCATCGCAAACCTCACGCTCTACGCCTTTAGCACCGAAAATTGGAAGCGTCCGAAAAGCGAAGTGGAATTTTTGATGAAGTTGCTGCAAAAATTCCTAATTTCACGCCGCAAAAAATTTATCCAAAACGGGATAAAATTCTATCCAATTGGCGACATATCGGCTTTTAGCGGCGATCTGCAAAGCGAGATCGAATATCTTTCAAATTTAACACAAAACGGGCGAGCGCTAAATTTTAACCTGGCGATCAACTACGGCTCTCGCGACGAGATCGTGCGAGCTTGCGAGCGGCTGCTTGCAAGCGGCGAGCGACTAAGCGAAGCGGGCATCGGCGCGCATCTGGATACCGCGCACAGCGGCGACGTGGATCTGCTGGTGCGCACGGGCGGCGAGCAGCGGCTGTCGAATTTCTTGCTCTGGCAGGCAAGCTACGCCGAGCTTGCGTTTACGCCGACGCTGTGGCCGGATTTCACGCGCGAGGAGCTTGCGCGCATAGTGGATGATTTCCGCCGCAAACAGCGCCGCTTCGGCGGTCTTTGAGCTGCGTCGCGGTCGCTCTGACGGCTGCTTTAAATTTTAAAATTTTAGTTTGCAGAACCGCCTGCGACGCAGTAAATTTTAAAATTTAATCCGCGGGCGCTTGCGACACCTTGAAATTTTAAAATTTCAGGATTTTAATTTACAGCGCCGTAAAATTTAA
>CAUSBF010000132.1:0-5209 GCA_963529595.1 uncultured Campylobacter sp. | reverse complement strand
GTATTATCATGCGCGATCGCATCGCCCCTGCCGTCCAGCATCGCACCGAAAGTCTCGGTATTTTGGTCAAATTTTAAAAGCTTGATCTCGGGATGGTTTTTCGTAAAATACAGATCCGCGGTCGTGCCTTTGTTGATTAAAATCGTTTTGCCCTTAAGCTGCGAAACATCGGTGATATCGCCGCCCTTGCTCGCGACGCCGAGAGCTACCTTCATATACGGCAGCGCGAAATCCACGACCTCTTTGCGCTCCGGCGTGACGGTGAAATTTGCAAGCGTGATATCGACCTTATCCGACGCCAAAAATTCCGCGCGATTGGCGGCCTCTACGAGCACGAACTGCACCTTGCTCTCATCGCCTAAGAGCTCCTTTGCGATACGTTTTGCAAAATACACGTCATATCCCGCATTTTTGCCCGTCTCGTCGATATAGCCAAACGGCGGCTTGTCGCCGAAAACCGCGATCCTTACTACGCCGCGCTTTTTAATCCCGTCGATATAACTTTGCGGCGCGGCGGAACCTTGCGCGGAATTTGAGGAGCCCTTTCCCTCGTCGTTGCAGCCTGCGAAAAATAACGCAACTAAGATAAAAAGCGTGCTTAGCGTTTTTTTCATCTTTTCTCCTTTATTAAAATTTATTTTTTAAATTCGAACATATTTAGAAATTTCTTCGCGCGCTCACTCTTCGGCGCGGTAAAGAACGCCTCCGGTTCGTTAATCTCCACGATGCTTCCCTCGTCCATAAAAACTATGCGATCGGCTACGGCGCGCGCAAAGCCCATCTCGTGTGTTACGATTAGCATCGTCTGCCCCTCTTTGGCGAGATTTAGCATTACGTCTAGCACCTCGCGCACGATCTCGGGATCAAGTGCTGCGGTAACCTCGTCAAAAAGCATGATCTTGGGTTTCATCACAAGGCTTCGTACGATCGCGATGCGCTGCTTCTGCCCGCCGCTAAGCTCTTTGGGATAGGAGTTTTCCTTATCCGCAAGACCTACGATCTTTAGCCATTCGCGAGCTAGAGTTATCGCTTCCTCTTTCGGGACGTTTTGCACCTTCATCGGGCCCAGGATTATGTTATGCAGTACGCTTAGATGATCGAAGAGCTCGTAGCTTTGAAAGACCATGCCGATCTTTTGTCTGATCCTGCGCCAGTCTGTGAAATTTTGATCGATCCGCTCGCCCTCGATTATAAAATTTCCGCTTTGTACCAGCTCTAAGCCGTTGATCGTGCGAAGTAGGGTGCTTTTGCCGCAGCCGCTAGGACCTAGGATCACCACGACCTCGCCCTGCGCGACGCTAAGGCTGACGTCCTTTAGCGCGTGCAGCTCGCCGTAAAATTTATTAACTTTATCGATTTTTAAAATTTCCATCAGCTCCACCTGTTTTCTAGTTTTTTCGAAAGCGCTGAGATCGGATAGCAGATCAAAAAATATACGAAAAATATCGCTCCGTAGATGATTAGCGGCGCGTAATTGTCGCGGAAGACATTCACTTCGATGATCTGCTGTCCGACCTTGACGAGCTCGATGACGCCGATTAGTACGGCGATCGAGGTTGTTTTTATCATCCTGCTGAATAAATTTATCGTTGCGGGCACCAGGCGCCTCATCGCAAGCGGCAGGATGACATAGAGATAAATTTGAGATCTGCTAAATGCGAGCGCTTCGGCGCTTTCGAACTGATGCTTAGGGATGCTAAGCACGGCGCCTCGCACCAGATCCATCATCTCGAAAACACCCCAGATGCTAAAGACGATGATCGAAGCCGCGATATTTGAGATGTGGATGCCAAATGCCTTGCTCGCGCCGAAATATACGATAAATAGCCAAACGATGGGCGGCATTATGCGCACGATCTCCAGGCAAATTTTAAGAGGGATGTATAAGGCTCTGCGCCCGGAGGCCATTAAAATTCCAAGCACCAAGCCTAGAGCGAGCGAAACCGCGATCGAGATGAGCGCGATTTGCAGCGTGATCCCAAGCCCGCCAAGAAGCCTGATTAAATTTTCGCCGCTTAAGAGTTCCATCGCTAGCCTCTCATATACGCAAGGCGCTTTTCAAGCAGCGTAAGCGCTAGTGAAAGCGGCAGGATTATGATCAGATACGAAACGCTTAGCATAAATAGCGCCTCGTTGGTCTTATAATACAGCCCGATCACGTCCTTTGCGGCATAAACGAGATCGGCAAGCGCTACGATGCTAACGATCGAAGTTTCTTTAAGCAGAAAAATTATGTTTGCGCTGATGGAGGGCAGGGCGATCGCAAAGGCGCGCGGCAGCACGACGTAAAACACTATCTGCGCCTCACTAAGACCGAGGCTCATAGCGCTTTCAATCTGGGATTTTTTTATCGCCTCAAAACCGAGCCTAAAGCTCTCGCTCATATAGCTTCCGCCCAAAAATGCAAGCCCCACGATCGCGCAGGTAAAGCCTGAAATTTGAACGCCCAGCTTCGGCAAGCCGTAGTATAGAAAAAATAGCTGAATTAAAAGCGGAGTATTGCGCGATAGCTCGATATATGCGCCCACGAGCGGGCTTAGCAGCGGCAATCTTTTGTATTTTATCAACGTACAGATAAAACCGATGATGATGGATAGTAGAATCCCGTAAAATGCGAGCTTTAGCGTTAAAATTCCCGCCTTTACGAACATCGGGCTAAATTTAGCTATAAAATCAAAATCCATAAATTCTTCTTTCCGTAAAATATGCATATTATACAGATAACTGATTAAAATAGTATTAAATCAGAATTTTTTTATAAAGATTCCGAAAATTTAGGAGTTTAAAAATATATCTTATAAATATATTTAGTCCGAGCAGATACCCGGACTATAGAATTTTGACGGAATTTTACGAGTAAAAAATATACGCGTATCCCGAAACCAAAAACGCGGAGAATATCGCTAGAATTCCGCCACTTCGTACCATTTCCGCCTGGCGAATGCGTCCCGTGCCGAAAACTAAAGCATTCGGCGGCGTCGCTACCGGCATTATGAAAGCGCAGCTTGCGCCCACACCGATTACTATAGTAAGAGTTTCTTTTGGCAGCCCCATTTGCGCTGCTACTCCCGCAAATACAGGTACTAAAAGTGCAGCAGAGGCGGTATTGCTCGTAAATTCCGTAAGGCAGATGATGAAAACTGCCGTTACCAAAAGTACGATGTAAGTAGGCGCTCCACCGAAAGTGTGCGCGACTAGATCGCCAAGCACCTTAGAAGCTCCAGAATCGCCTAAAACTGCACTTAGCGTAAGTCCGCCGCCGAAAAGTAACAGCACGCCCCACTCGGTGTTTTCGGCGATGTCGTGCCACTTGGCAAGTCCTAGTATGACGATTACGACTGCCGAGCAGATGGCGACGTAAGCATCATCCACTTTAAAGCCCACAAGGGCTGAAATTTGCTTTGAAAATATCCAGCCAAGCGCTGTTAGAGCAAATACGACGATAGTAATAATGCGCTCGCGCGTCCAAGGGATATGCTCCAGATCCATCTCTATTTTATGACTTAAATTCGGCTTGAAAATTATATAAAGCACCACAAGCATTATCGGTAGCATCACGCACATTAGCGGCAAACCTACCTTCATCCAGTCCGCGAAGCTGTAGTGCAAGGCTTGAGCCACGATTAAATTTGGCGGAGATCCCACGAGCGTGCCCAGACCTCCGATGCTTGCAGAATACGCGATGCCTAAAAGCAAAAACACAAGCGTGCCGCGATCTTTGCTCTCGTCCATATTGGCGCAAATTCCAAGCGCGATCGGAAGCATCATCGCAGCAGTTGCGGTGTTTGAAACCCACATCGAAAGGATCGCCGTAGCAAGGCAGATTAAAATCGCAGCCACGCCCAAGCGACCGCCTGCGCGGGCGATTAGCCACATCGCGATCTTTTTATCGAGCTTTTGCATATGCAGAGCCGTTGCCAGAGCAAAACCGCCGAAAAAGGTAAAGATCGTAGGGTTTGCAAAATTTGCAAGCGTGCTTTTGATGGTGGCAGCCGTGAAAGTGCCATCTTTAGCGAATTTGCCAAGTCCGATAGCTACCGCAAGCACCGGCACCATAAGCGCGGTTACCGTGATATGCACGGCCTCTGTAAGCCACATAATCGCGATAAAAGCAAGCAGCGCAAGGCCTTTTTTGACATTAGGCTCAAATGGTAGCGCGGCATATAGCGCAAAGCCCACAGCAGCGGCAATCGCCATAATGATGACACCACGCTTAGGAAACGGCACGGTGTCGGTGAGCCTGTCTAAACCCAGCTCGTCTACGTCTGAGTCTAGCGGCCCTTGTAAGCGGGAGTTGCGTAACTCCACTTTATTTTCTTCCATAGATACTCCTTTTTTGGATTTGGCTTATGATACAAAAATGAGACGGGAATTTTATAAATTCCAAATCAAATCGTCTTAAATTTTTAAAAGTGCAGTTACTATCGGTAACACGGCACTTATCTCGTGTGTAAATTTTAAATTATACATAAAAACGAACAACTAAGTAAGCGCTTTAAATTTCATCACAGATTATTTTTTAATGACACCCGAGATTAAATTTGTTAACTGCTCAAGGGAGGCGGCGTAGAATTTCGTCGAATTTCATCTAGGCAATCGAGATAGAATTCTGTCCTTAGCAAACGAGATAAAATTTTATCCAAGGCGAGTGAGATAAAATTCCAAGTCTTGTTGCAAAATTCATCGAAATTTCAAAAAAAGGATATTATAATCAGCAAATTTTAAACGTGCTTATGAGCGAGCTTGGCGGAAGACGCTCAAAGATAGCAAGCGGTAAAATGGCAAAGCGGCGGCAGAAAGCCTGAAATTATAAATTATAAGGAGAAAATGTGAAAAACAAAATTTTAATCGCGGCGTTTGCCGCTGCAGTGTGCGCAAGCTCAAGCTTCGGCGAGGGGATATTTTTAGGTATCGAGGGAGATTATTCTTTTAAATCCAGCATCACTACTAAATGGTCTGACGAGGAAGATTCTGGCACGAATAAAGATAATAAGGGGCAGGCTGCGCTCGGCTTTAAAGGCGGCTATGATTTTGGTATAGCTAGGGCGTACGGCGAGTACTTGTATGATTTCAAAGCTTCGAAAACTGGCACTGACGAGGAGGACATCATATTTAAACACGAGTGGAATAAGCATAGCTTGCTCGTAGGCGGGGATTTTACGCCTGAGATTACAAACGGCTTTAAACTCGTAGCGGGCGCATATACAGG
>CAUSBF010000131.1:0-5238 GCA_963529595.1 uncultured Campylobacter sp. | reverse complement strand
GAACGAATGGCTATTTCAAAGCGGCATAATCCTTGACGGCGATATTAGCAAGGTTTTGGAGCTCGATGAGAACAAGATTACCGAGGAGGCAACGCATGCGTGGTATAAAAACGATGCGCCGCTTCATCCTTACGACGGCGAGCAGGAGCCGAATTATACGGGTCTTCAGGACGGGCAGAGCATCGACGCGCACGGCAAAGAAGCGCATACGAAGGTGCTCGATACCCAAGGCAAATACACCTGGATCAAAGCTCCGCGCTACGACGGCAAGCCGCTTCAGGTGGGACCGCTTGCAAATATCGTGGTAAATTACGCCAAGAAAAACGAGCGCGTAGTAAAGGTCGTGGATCAATTCCTAAAAGACGCCGGCTTGCCGCTTGAAGCGGTATTTTCGACGCTTGGACGAACGGCGTGCCGTATGATCGAAGCTAAAGTCGTAGCCGATAACGGACTGATTGCGCTAGAAAATTTGATCGCAAACATCAAAAGCGGCGATACGCAAACCTGCGCAAAATATGTAATCGATAACTCCAAAGAGTACAAAGGTCGCTATATCGGTCATGTGCCGCGCGGCGCGCTTAGCCACTGGTGCAGGATCGAAAAGGGCGTCATCAAAAATTGGCAGGCGGTCGTACCGTCTACTTGGAACGCGACGCCGAAGGATAAAGACGGCGCTATGGGCGCTTACGAATCCTGCTTGATCGGGCTTAAACTTGCCGATCTTTCCAAGCCGCTAGAGATTATCCGCCGCATCCACTCTTACGATCCTTGCATCGCTTGCGCCGTGCACGTAATGGACGCCAAAGGAGCGGAGCTTGGCTGCTATAGGGTAGATCCCAGCAAAGGATAAACGATGAAAAAAAGATTTGCGGAATACGAGTTCTCCATCGGTCTTAGACTCACGCACTGGCTGCGCGCGCTTTGCATTACGCTTTTGGTGATCACCGGATATTACATCGCCTTTGTTTTCACCGCGCCCGAGGTAAATCCCGAGCCGGTGCTTTTCATGCAGGCTAAATTTAGATTCGTGCATCTGATCTTCGGCTTTGCGATGATCGGTGCGGCGATCTTTAAAACCTACCTTTTCTTCTTCGATAAAGAGAGCAGAAAAGAGCTTTTAAGCATCAAGGATTTTTTTAGCCCGCGCGTCTGGATCGCTCAGATCAAATACTATATCTTTTTGGGCGAGCACCCGCATCTTCGCGGCGTTTATAACCCATTGCAGTTCATCTCCTATCTGGGCTTTTATCTAGTGCTATTCGTAATCTGTCTAACCGGAATGATTCTATACGTTCACGTCTATCACGAGGGGTTGGGCGGCGCGCTATACGGGCTTTTGCGCCCGCTGGAAGCTGCGATGGGCGGTCTAAGCGAAGTGCGAATGATACATCATCTTTGCATGAATATCATCATAATCTTCGTGCCGATCCACGTCTATATGGCGGTCTTTAACGCCGTCAAGGGCAGGGACGGCGCGATGGATGCGATCGTAAGCGGCTATAAATTTAAAAAGGAAGAGCACGCTTGAGGGTGCTGGTACTGGGTATCGGCAACGTCATCTACGCGGACGAGGGCATAGGCGTGCACTTCGTCCGCGCGCTCGCGCAGAACTATAAATTTTATCCTAAAACCGCCGCACGAAATTCTATGGCGGGCGAGAATTTCGCGGCGCAGAATTTTATGCAAAATTCCGCCCAAGTATCTGCGATACAAAATTCTACCTCGCAAAATTCTATAGAATGCGACTCCTCGCAAAATTTTGCGGATGAGAATTCTATCTTTAAGCAAAATTTCGCGACAGTAAATTTAAACCGAAATTCTACTTCAGAAAATTCCGCAAAGCAGAATTCCGCTTCAAATTCTACTTCGCAAAATTCCATAATAAATTCCGCAGCGCAAAGCTCTATTAATGCGAATCTTATTGCCGAAAATTCCGCCGCGCCGAGCAACAGCGCGGATCAGATCAGCTTTATCGACGGCGGGACGCTGGCTGGCTTTTTGATGCCTACAATGGCGGAATTTGATGAAATTTTGCTAGTCGATTGCATAGACGCGGAGGGCGCAAAGGGCGGCGAGGTGTATTTTTTCGACTACGACGCGATGCCTAAGCAGATCAGCTGGAGCGGTTCGGCACACGAGGTCGAAATGCTTCAAACCCTGCAGATGATGGATCTTTGCGGCGATCTGCCTCACGTTAAAATTATAGCGGTCGTGCCGCGGCGCATCGAGGAGGCGAGTTTTAAACTAAGCTCCGTGATTTTAGAGTCCTCAAAAACCATGGAAAAAACGGCGCTTAAGTACCTATCGGATCTTGGCTTCGCGCATGAAAAAATCGCCGATCTTAGCGCCCAAGATATCGCGGATCGATTTGCAAAAAGGGGGCGAGATGATAGTAGCATATGAGTTTAACTACCTTAATGAAAACGCGCTGATAGCGCACTTCTTGCTGTTTTATGCTCGCAAAAGCGCACTTGAGTTTTGCCTAAAAAAAGAGGCGAGCTTAATAAGCCTTTTCGTGCGCGGCAGCGAGGATGAAATTTTAAAATTTAGCGACGAGGCGATGCCGCTGATTCCAAACTCCATATTTTTGGCAAAATCCTCCGTGCGCGTGGTGGACGAGGGCGGCACCGAAGCGAAAGCGTTGAAATTTAACGGCACATTCGAAGATGCCTCCTCGGGCGATTTAAACAAATTTTTAGAAGATGAAATTTCAAACGCAGCTAGTCAGGCTAAATTTAATAATTTTACCCCGCGAGTGATGAAGGAATACCTCGCTCGCACCGAGCCGTCTCAAAACGAATTCGGAATAATAAGCGGTGCTAGTGTGCTTCATGAGGGAAAATTTGAAGCGGCATGCAGGGAGAATTTCGCCGGCTTACTGGAGTTTTGCCGCATAAACTTATTTCATGCTCAGCAGGTGCAGATTAAGCGCAGCGGCGCAACTTTCACGCTCAAGGCGGACGTGGATTTTAGCGCCGATTTTTTGATAGCCGCGGGAGTGGGCGCGCTGGATGGGATTTTTGCGAGCGATGAAAAGAGTAAAATCGCGCTCGCAGCCTTCGAAAAGCCGCTCATAAGCCTAAAAACCAATGCGATCTTTAGAAAAAATCACGAGAACGCGCCTAAATTTTTTGACATAAAGCTTGCGGGCGACATATTCGTGTTTGCGCTGGGGCGCGCTTTGGCAAGCGACGGGATCTATTTTTTAAGCGCAAAATGCGAAAGCGCGGCGCAAAAAGATCAAATTTTTAAAGTCGCACCGCTACAAAACGGCTTTTTGATCGTGCAAAACGAAGACTTTTTAAGCGGTAGCGCAAGCTCTTATCTGAAAAACTCAAACGACAAAAACTCCGCTCTTTTTGCGCTTACGTGCCGCGAGAAGGGGGTTTTGAACGACTCCAAAAAACGCGTTTTGCGCTGCTTTTTGGGCGTGGGCACGGACGATGAGATCGCAATTTATGGCGAAAGCTCTAAGAAAATTCTGCTTAAATTTAATCTGCCGCGCAGTTTTGACGAGCTTAAGGCTCAAATTTGCGCGGACGAAACGGGCGCGAAGCTGCTTGAAAATTTCAGCGCCAAATTTAACGTAAACGCCGCAAAAATCGATGAAATTTTAAAAAGCGCAAACGCAGGATTCCACAGCATCTTTAGCGTCGCCACGCAGCTTATCTGGGGGCGCGATGCGGAGTTTTTGATGGCGGCTGCGGAGGATTTTGCGGGCGGCAAAGGAGTGCGACTCGATTTTTGCACGGACGAGCGCGGCTGCGTGCAAGCGGATAAAATTTTGCGTTCGGCGATGAGCTATGCGCTCGCAGGCGCCAATGAAAAGCTGTTTGCGTTCGGATTTTTCGATAGTTTGGGCTACTTTTTAAGCGATCTGGCGGATGAGCGCAAAGAGGATTTTGACGTTTTGATCTTCGGCGGAGCGATGTTTGGCGGGCGCAAATTTGCGGATTTAATGCTTAAACTTTGCAAAAATTTTGACGCGAGCTTTAGCGACGAATTCGCGCTTCAAGCTCGCTAGATCGGGCATATATGCGAATTTTCGGCAAAGCTTCAAAGCCTTATTCGCAAAACAGCGAGTTGCGCGGGCATTGCGGTGCCGATAGCTGCGCCATACGGGCTAAGCTTAGCGCAAACGAGATCGCGCGAAATTTTAAAAAAGCGGCAAAGGGCGCGGGCATGAAGGAACAAATTTTATTAAATTTAGAGCATATTTTGCACCGCCCGGTACGTTTTGTCCGCTTGCAGCGAGCGCAACTTGCTCGCAAAATAGCTTCCTGCGTCGCGCAATTTATGAAAGCATGTGTATGAAAGCGGCTAAATTTGAGGTTTTCGGAGCGGTGCAGGGGGTCGGATTTCGCCCGTTCGTCTACAAGCTCGCCGTGGATTTGGGGCTGAAAGGCGAGGTTTATAACGACGGCGAGGGCGTTAAAATCATCGTTTGCGCAGACCTTTCCGAGTCGCAAAAAGGCTCGATTGATAAAAATTCCGCCCCTTTAAATTTCGGTCAACCCAATTTTAACGAAATTCAAGCACAGAAAGTATCGTTATCGGCTGCTCGGTCTTTAAATTCTACCGAGTCGGATTCTAACGAGACCGCCAACTCATCACAAAATTTTGCAAGTTCAAATTTAAATGAGAGCTCCTTTTCACAGCAGAACGCACCGAACTCGCCAAGTGATTTGACCGGCTTGCCGCGCGATTTATTGAATGATTTAGCAAGCCTGCCTGATTCAGATTTGACGAGCTTGCCGCATGATTTGACGAGCAATTTGCAAGCCGCGGCGAGTGAGAAATTTTTACCAAACTTATTCAAGACCGATCTAAACGAGCAGGGCTCCATTTTGCCCGCTTCGTCGGATCAAAATTTCGTCGTGCAAAATTCGTCGCAGCAGCGCGGTATGTCGCAGAATGAGTCGTCGCAAGGCTTGCAAAATATTAAGCGCGACTTGCAAGGCGCGAAGCGGGATTTACAGAGCTTTAAACACGATTCGCAAAGCGCCGAGCAAGATCTGCGCGAAGAAGAAATTTTAAAAATTTTCGAACAGCGACTTCGCAGCGAGATGCCGCCGCTTTGTCGTATCGATAAAATTATCCGCACCGATCTAAATACGCAAGATTTTATGCAGAATTTTACTGATTTTAAGATCACGCAATCCAAGGAGGGGCGTAAATTTAACCCGATTTTGCCCGATTTTGCGATTTGCGATCAGTGCAAAAAAGAGTTTTACGACC
>CAUSBF010000130.1:0-5239 GCA_963529595.1 uncultured Campylobacter sp. | reverse complement strand
AAAGATGCTAGTGGACAATGAAAACGATTTTTTAAAGATTGGAATGACAACCGAAAACAACATAATCGTAAGCGAAGCGAACAATACGAGCTACTTGCCTACCTCCGTCATTAAGCGCGACGGGGGAGGCGATTACGTCACTGTGCTTAACGGTAAAGAGCCCGAGCAGCGATACGTAAAAACGGGCGTTAGCGATGATTTGAATACTGAAATTTTAAGCGGCCTTGATGAAAAAGATGAGGTGCTCATCGCCGATGGAAAAGCCGCGCCGTTAAATATGGACGGACCTCCGATGGTGTTTTAGATAATTTTATGGTGTGAAGATGCTAGAGCTTAAAGATATAAACAAAAAATTCATTCTCGGCGATAACGAAATCCACGTCCTAAAGGACGTAAACTTAAATATCGAAGCGGGCGAGTTTATATCGATAAGCGGGAAATCCGTAAGCGTAAAATCGACGCTGATGAATATAATCGGCTGCATCGATACGCCAAGCAGCGGAAGCTACAAGATCGAGGGCCGCGAGACTGCGAATTTAAGCGGCGACGAGCTTGCGGCGCTTAGAAGCAAAAAATTCGGCTTCGTCTTTCAAAAATACAATCTCATTGCCACGATGGATGCGACCGCAAACGTCTCGCTGCCTGCGGTGTATGCAGGCGTAGGGGCGAGCGAACGGACGAAACGGGCGGTGGAGCTTTTGGATAAGCTGGAGCTTGGCGATCGCATTAAAAATTTACCGAGCAAGCTTAGCGGCGGACAGCAGCAGCGAGTAAGTATCGCTCGCGCGCTAATTAACGGCGGCGAAGTGATTTTGGCCGACGAGCCCACCGGCGCGCTTGATAGCAAAAGCGGCGAGACAGTGATGCAAATTTTAACGGCGCTGCATAAAGAGGGTCATACCATCATCATAGTTACGCATGATGCGCATATTGCGGAATTTGCGGATCGTATCATCGAGATCAAAGACGGCAGAATTTTAAGCGATAAAAGAAAGGCGGAGCGGGTTTTTGAGCGCAAAAGAGAGCAGATTAAAACGAAAAATTCCTTTATATTTTGCAAAGACCAACTCATAGAGAGCTTTAAAATGTCGATTAGCGCGATATTTTCGCATAAACTACGATCGATTTTGACGATGTTAGGCATCATCATCGGCATCGCCTCGGTTATCTGCGTAGTAGCTCTCGGTAAGGGTTCGGAGGAGAAAATTTTATCCGAGATCCGTAAAATTGGCACCAATACGATCGATATCTTTCCCGGTAAAAATTTCGGCGACGTGCGTGCGGGCTTTGTGAGCACCCTTACGATAAGCGATTCTAAAGTTTTGGCGCGCCAGCCCTACGTCGATTATGCCACACCAAATGCTTCTGCAAGCGGTACGGCAACCTATGCGAATTTAAGCTCCAAGGCTCAACTGCGCGGTGGTGGCGTGAATTCTTTGGCGGTTAATGGCATAGATATAGAAGATGGTAGAAATTTTAGCGACGATGATATTAAAAATTCTGCCTCTGTTGCGATTATCGATCCAAATACTAAAAAAACATTTTTTAAAAATTCCGATCCTATCGGCAAGACGATTTTATTTTCGGGCAAGCCGCTTAAGATCATAGGAGTTTCGGGCAAGGATGAAAACGCCTTCGGAAGCAACGAAAATTTAAGAATTTACGCGCCGTACTCAACCGTGATGAATAAAATCACGGGCAATCGAAAAATCAGCTCTATCACCATCAAAATCAAAGACGATGTCAATACTCAAGTGGCCGAAGAGAGCCTAACTCAGCTACTTATCCAAAGACACGGCTCGCGGGATTTTCATACGATGAACGCAGATACTATCAAACAAACAATACAAAGCACTACCGGCACGATGACGATTCTGATCTCATCGATCGCGGTGATCTCGCTCGTCGTCGGCGGCATCGGCGTGATGAATATCATGCTCGTAAGCGTTACCGAGCGCACGCGCGAAATAGGCATCAGGATGGCGATCGGCGCGAAGCAATCCAACATCTTGCAGCAATTTTTGATAGAGGCGATCTTGCTTTGCTCGCTCGGCGGAGCTTTAGGAATTTTAATCGCTTTAGCGCTTGGATTTGCGTTTAATACCATAAGCCCGGATTTTGCGATGAAATTCACTACCGCGCCTTTCGTGATCGCCTTTGCGGCATCGTCCGCGATCGGTATAGTTTTCGGCTATCTGCCGGCAAGAAACGCCAGCAGATTAAATCCGATAGATGCTTTAGCACAAGAATAACCAAGGAGAGAAAATGATAAATTCCAAAGTAATTTTAAGCGGCGTTTTAGCTGTTTTTATCGGCGGTTGTGCCTCAAATCAAAGTGAGGTCGAATTTAAGCCTGTAGAGCATTTCAAGGACGAAAATGCAAGCTATGAAATCGATACGCTGTGGTATAAAAAATATGGCGAATCGTATCTAAATAAGCTTGTAGATCAAGCCCTTGCGAACAACTACGATCTAAAAACAGCGGCTTTAAACGTTGAGAGTGCTTATGCAAATTTAGGGCTAAGCAGGGCTGATCTTTTTCCTACGCTAAGTAGCTCGTGGAGTGCGGGCGCTAATCGCGACATAAGCACCGGCTCAAACTGGAACAAAACCTATAGCTCGGGCTTTAACGTAAGCTATGAGCTTGATCTTTTCGGCAAGATCCGCTCGGCGGTAAATGCCGAGGGCTGGAACGCCAAAGCCAGCGAGTTTGACCTTGAAAATACTCGCCTGACTCTTATAAATTCTGTCGTAAGCGGCTACTTCGAGATGCTTTATTTAAACGATTCGCTAAAATGGACAAAACAGAATTTAAGCGATTACCGAGAGATCGAAAAAATAATCAAGGCAAAATATGATTACGGCAAGTCCGAGCAGCTTGATTACAGGCAGATTCAAAATTCTATTCTAGGACTTGAAAACAAGGTCTTAAGCATTCAAAAAAATATCGAGGATAATCATAAATATATGAGAAATCTTATCTCTTCCAGCTTGCAATTTGATGATAACACCGATTCGATAAATTCCATAGAATTTCAAGGCGTTGATCTAAATGTGCCTTACACGGCGCTTGCTAACCGTCCCGACATTAGAGCTGCGATCGCTAGGTTAAATTCCAGCTTTTACGACGAACAGACCGCTAAGTTAAATTTCTTTCCTAGCGTAAATTTAGGTGCGGGGCTTACTAACGGGCAAGGCGTGAGCGCTAACGATAGTTTCAAGCTAAATTTTTTAAGCGGCAACGTAAGCATAAGTTTGCCGTTTTTGGATTATGCGAGGGTTGAAAACCGCCTTAAAATTTCAGAGATCGCTTTTCGCAAAAACGTCGTAAATTACGAACAGACGCTCTCTAACGCTACGAATGAGGTGCTAAATTTATATAGAATTTACCAGATCAATCTGGCTAGCCTTAAAAATTTAAGTGCCGCTTATGACGAAAAGGCGCGTATTGCCGATCTTTACGCCGCGAAATACGAAGCAGGCTCAAGTGAGCTAAAGGATATGCTAGAAGCCCGCACCGACGCCGTAAACGCTAAGATAAACGAGCTAAATCAAAGATATTTGACGCTTCAAAACGAGGCAGCGATCTATCGCGCAATGGCAGGCAAATTTAAACGAAAATGAAAAAGGCTTTGATATTTTGGCTGCTTTGCGGTGCGATATTTGCTGATTGCACGGCACTAAGAGCGCAAGATGACTCAGTAAGCCTTGGTGCCAGCGTCTATGCTGCGAACGATAAACAATCAGAATTTGAGAAAAACCATAGTGAAATTATGCTAAATCGTCAAAAAAATGAATTAGATCGGCAAAGCCTGCAAAATAATTTGCAACGTGAATCAAAAGGCGTAGGCGACCACGATGATTTTTCGATGAAAAAACAGCCGATGCAAGATATCAAGGAGCGAAACAATAAAAATGAGCAAGACTTAAAACTGCGCCGTAAAAAGCTGCAAGGCGACGCTTATCGGCGCTAGGGCTGCTTTTGTTTATCGGTTTTTAAGTAAAGTTTCTATAAAATCTCCGCTTTACATTTTCTTAAAGGAACAGTTATGAAAAGAACGTACCAACCCCACAATACCCCTAAAAAGCGTACTCACGGCTTTCGCGTCCGTATGAAAACAAAAAACGGTCGCAGAGTTTTAAGTGCAAGACGTGCTAAAGGCAGAAGAAGATTGGCTGCGTAGGCGAATTCGCTGCGATAAGCGATAGCAGGGTTTTTTCGGAGGTTTATAAAAGTGCGGCAAAGTGGCATTGCGAATGCGCTGTCGTGTATTTTTTGGCTAGCGAGCAGCGTAAATTTAGCGCAGTCGCCAGTAAAAAAATAGGCAATTCAGTTACGCGAAATTACGCTAAAAGGCGTTTGCGCGCCGCGTTTTATAATCAAAAAGACGCCATTGTTAGCGGAATTTTTATATTAATCGCAAAAAAGCGGATTATAGATATGAGCTTTGAAGACATTGAGCGAAATTTAAAATGGGCGTTTAAAAAGATCGGCGCAGTAAAATGAAGAGATTTTTTATAACCGTGATCGGGTTTTATCGAAAATTTATTTCGCCTTTGCTACCGCGCTGTTGCCGTTATTATCCGAGCTGTTCGGAATACGCGCTTTATGAGTTTAAGTTTAACGGCGTCTTTGGCGCGCTCTGCGCTGTAACGGCTAGAATTTTAAGATGCAATCCGCTCTTTAGCGGTGGCATAGATTATCCGATAATCGCGCGAAATTTTAAATTTTGCGTATTTTCTAAAATCCGCAGCAGCAATGCCTCTGCGGATAAATTTAAGCTTTGGTTTATACCATATAAAAAAAATAGATATTACGTCATACGACTAGGAGAAAATAGTGCTAGATAAACTTCCTCAATCAAAGCGCCTTGCTATCGCAATAGCAACTGCGCTCATATTTTTCGTAGCTTACGATCATTTTTATTTATCAAAAATTCGCGCTGCTATGGAGGCAAATGCAACCGCGGCGCAAATCGCGCAAAAAAATGCTGCCAAATCCGCTCCGCAAACTACCGCTACTGGTGTGAGCGCGCAGGGAGCAAATTTAAATACCGCAAATTCCATCTCCGCACCGTTAGTACGCGTAGTCGGAAAAGAAGCAAATTTTACGATCGACGGACTCGGTCGCATAAGCTCGTATGTGCTAAACGATGCTAAATTCCGTGACGAAAACGGCGATGCGATAAATTTAATTGATCCTAAATCACATTCTAAACCGCTTGAGATACGCTTCGAG
>CAUSBF010000129.1:0-5286 GCA_963529595.1 uncultured Campylobacter sp. | reverse complement strand
GTAATACACATAGCAGCCTCGGTCATCGTATATATCAAATAAAATCGAAAATTTATCTTTATTGTTTACGGCCAACTGAACTCTAATGTTCAAAGAGGGCTCTTTTGCCAGCTCAAAATTAAAATGGCGTAGCAGTATGGATCTCAAAAAATTTGGCTCAAGCGTCTTTTCTTCTATAAAGATAACGCCCGCTCTGGCGCCGTTTTTATAAGGCTTAGCTTTTGTGTATTGCCCCTTCATATTTTTAAGAAGATATTCTTCTATTTTCTCATCTCTTTCCCAAAAAAGAATTTTATAAACTATGCTATCTAAGTGGCTTGCTTTTGAAATTAAAAACATAACTAGCCTTATTTTAGCCTCTACATCGATATTTTCAAAATCTATTCTCGATCTGGCTACGCCTCTTTTATTTCTACTTATTTTTCTAAATTCTATATTGAAATTAGTTGGGTTTATAATACTTTTTATCATTGCTGCCGACTTTTAAAAACCTTTCGCTGCGTGATTTAAAATCCCCATCTACTTTCTATTTTTAAATTTTAATCTCTTTCGCTTCATTTTTATAAAATTTTCCAGTTGCTTATCGGTAAAATTTAAAATTTCTTTTCGATTTTGTAAATTTACATAAGTGTGCCTTATATCGCAATTACTGACAAAGGCGGCTTCCCAGTTCTTAATTAGCCAACTCGAGCTTATCGCATATTCCCGTCCTTTATTCGAGTGCATTTTATCGCTATAGCCAATAGGCGCAAACATACCGGAATAAAACCCCTCCAGATAGGGTAGTCTCGGGCATCCTTTCGTATCGGTTGCGACTATAAATTTTATCTTCCGATCATATGGACGAAAAGCCTTGTGACACTCTATAATATCTCCATTTTTTAGATCGTCTTTGAATTCTAAAAATTTATAAGTAAATTTTGCGGGAATTTTGTCATTTATCCTTTTGTATTCGGCTAAAAAACTATCGTAATAAGAAAATATGCTTATATTTCTGGGCGACTCTGGATCACATACAAAATCTAAATTCTCCAATACCCACTTTTTAGAAATCAGACCATTATTATTTTTCGCATTAGCTTCGGGCGGCAATACTATAAACTCCCCCGAATTATCGCCGTTTATACGTAGCAGATTATTCCAGCTACAAAATAAAAACCGCCTTTGACCAATCTGCAGTATATCGCCCTCCGCGAAAATTTTTCTAAAATTATTAATCGAAAATTTCCTTCTACCTCTTACGGGTATTATCTTTTTATAATTTCTTTTCATGGTCTTTCTTCTATTTTATTATTAAATCGCCGCACACTCGCTAAATTTCTAAATGCAAAATATATAAATCATTTTTAATTGCCGAATCGATTAGTTCCAATAGGCCGTCTAATTGCTCGATAACCGAGGATTTATTTAGCGCGCAGTTTTTATCAAAAACAATCTGCTCATCCGCGCTCAAGAAAAGCGATCTCCAAGAGCATATTATATCTCTAAATTTAGCTTTATCTTCTATCCAGCTATAGCCATAGTAATTTAGACCTTTTTTCAAATTTACCTCATCGTTCCATGTGGTTTGTACCCACTTTAGAGAGTACGAAATATGAAGTATCAGAACATCGCTAATTACTACGCAATACTCTTTAGAGAAAATATTTTCTTTTGTCTTTTTGAGTAAAAATTCATGTTTAGCCATACAGCTCCTTATTGTTTTAAAATATGACTTGAATAAAGCTCGACCATAGCTATTCGCCAAATTTTATCCAAGAGACGGCGTATCCTTGTGTTTCATCTCTAAAATATTTGCTAATTATCTTATATTCGTCCTCTTTCGCAATATTTATAATTGTCTCAACAAAGCCGGTGCAAAACGCCGTGCCGATGTATTCGTCTTCGCTTGCCGCTCCCTTTTCCACAAAATCGAAAATTTTATTTCTTGTCTTTTCGTCCAAATCATCAAAAATTTTAATCGTAGTTTCTGCAAAAGATGCAAGCAGCCACAATAAGCTAGGTATGTACTCCATATCGAAAGGAAATATCTGTTCTTGGTAGGCGTTAAAATACGCCCTGTTTTTCTTTATAAAGAAATAGATATATTCCTCATATTTGCCCAAATCGGTCTCTATTAAGCGCATTTGCCAATCCTTATAAATTTTTACCCTTATAATACTTCTCCCAAAATTTTATAGCGCTTTTTATCTCCTTTTCAAAATGTTTGAATGGTATATAAATTTCTTCTTGTTCGTAGGGTTTTAACTTTTTATATTTCTTGGAATGCGTAATTCTCGCAATATCTTCATAATTTTTTTGCAAAAAATCTATAATTATTTTTACCTCATCCCTGCTAAATTGTTTCGCTCTCGCCCGCCGCATAGGCGGTGCAAATGCTTGAATAAACATATCTTCTATAATCGCTTCATCGCCGAAGCGCTCGTAAAAATCAATAAAATCCAGGATATAATACCTAAAAGTATAGTCATTGAAAACCTGCAAATCTCCCGATAAGAGCTTGATTGTGCTATGGTCTAAATCACACAGATCTTTACCACACAAATATTGCTCGACAAGCTCATCCTTTTGTACAGGATTTGTTATAATTTCCGGCTTTTGCAGTTTAAGCCGCGCCTTTAGCGCTTTTATTCTATTCGATAAGTTCATTTTGCCCTCCTTTTTAGAAAGCATAAAATTTGAGCTTGGCTTATAATGCTCTTTTACTCTTATCAGATATATCAAATACAGGATCAATCCTATGATAAGTAGTAGTTGCATAATGACGGATTGGGTTGTGGCTACGACATAAACTTTCCCTCCGCGATAGCCGCCCTCCGTTAATAGTTTATGAAAATTTAAAGACGATAGGATAATAAAAAATATCGTCATTACAATTCTTACCGGTTTCATGGTTTTAAATTATCCTTATATGAAATTTCAAGGACGGTTTGTCGCCTTTTATCCAATCAAAGTCCAAGAATTTCATCGATAAATACGTCTCGCTCAAGATTCAGATAGTATCAAAACTACTTCGTTGTCTTTCAAAACCGCTCCTAAAGTCTTTTATATCCCATCTACGCACACATCGGCATTAAGTTCGGCGCACATTTTTATATTTATTAGAATATGAGCAAAACCAGCATATTCTGCATTGGAGGCTAAAATTTTCATTTGGATACCCGTCCGGGGCAAATGACTGGGCAATATGCAAAGTTATCTCCGTTTCTAGCGCGATAATTGGTGATATATTCGATCGCCACTTCGAATGCATCGTCATATTTCTCTTCGGTATACCAGTTGTCATATGTGATTATGGGCTCATTGCCGTTTAGGCGATATACGTCTATTCCTACGATAATCATACCTTTGCCTCTTGTGATTTTTAGCACCTCCATTACATCGTCAAATTTCCAAGCGATTTCATAAAAACCGAGCTTCTCTCTTAAGTTTATACCGCGCTCTAAAAGATCCTGCGGCACGATATTTACAAAATCCTCATCTGTAAATAACATAATTCGCTCCTTTTAAGTATAAGATTAATACCATTTTTCTATATCGTCTTTCTTTACGAAAATCCCTAATACAAAAGAGTCCCTGAATTAGTCCCTTATTTTTTCGGAAGTAATTATACTACAAACAAAAATAAAAGGAGAGAAAAATAATCTAAATATAAGATAAGCACCTATATACGGGAATTGAAGAAAAGTAAAAAGAAGCGATTGAAACTTAAAGATAGCTTAATTGGTGGAGGTGTGCGGGATTGAACCGCAGTCCGAAAATAAACGACCAAAGCCTCTACATGTTTAGCAAGAGTGAAGTTCTCGCGCAGGCTCGCTCACTTTCCAAAACGACCCGCCGGCGCAAAGACTAGAGTTTCACCCTACGGCTCGTCACGCCGCAGAGCTACGCTATCGCAGATTACCCGCCGCCGCGCTTAGATAGTATCGGCGCGGAGCAGGGCTCGACTGGACTTACGCAGCTTTAGCGTAAGCAGGAGCAAATTTAACGTTGTTTGCGTTTAAATTTAGTTTGGATTTTATACGCTGTATCCAAAGCGACATGCAGCCTTGACCCATCCGTTCCCGTCGAAGCCAAGTCACCCCCGAAAGAATGCGCGCGCATTTTACTTTAAAATTTTATAAATGTCAAATTCGGCTTATGTTAAAATTGCATCGAAATTTTAACCGAGCAAAGGAGTCAAAATGTCAAAAATCACGCTTTCTAAATTATACGATATGAAAAAATCCGGCGAGAAGATCGTGATGATCACCGCCTATGACGCGCTTTTTGCTAAAATTTTCGACGACGAGGTCGATATGGTGCTCGTAGGCGACAGCCTAAATATGAGTTTCGGCGGGCACTCCGAGACCCTGGGCGCAAGCGTAGAGCAGATGATCTATCATGCGCGCGCCGTAAGACAGGGACTAAAGCGAGCGTATATGGTCGTGGATATGCCGTTTTGCTCGTGCGCGACGCCAGAGCTTGCGCTGCAAAATTGCGCCAAAGTCTATGAGAGTACCGGCTGCGACGCCGTTAAGATCGAAGGCGGCGCTCATATGGCAGATACCGTGGCGCTGCTTAATCGAAACGGTATCGCCGTGATGAGCCACATCGGGCTTAAGCCGCAGTTTTCGCGCTTTACGGGCGGCTACAAGGTAAGCGGACGCGGAGAGGAGGGTGCGCGCGAGGTCTTAAACGACGCTAGAGCGCTTGTCGAGGCGGGCGCGGTGCTGCTGCTGGTAGAGGGAACGATTTCCGCGGTCGCAAATCAAGTGGCACTCGGCACCGACGTGCCCGTCATCGGCATCGGCGCGGGTGCGGGCGTGGATGGACAGGTGCTTGTGTGGAGCGATATGTGCGGATTTTTCACAGAGTTTCGGCCGAAATTCGTTAAGTGTTATTTAGACGGCGCTGCGCTGGTAAAAGGCGCGGTGCGCGAATACGCGCGCGAAGTCAAGGAGGAGAGCTTCCCAAGCGAGGAGTTTGAATACAAGCAATAGCGGGATTTGGGCTAAATTTTAAAAATTTATATATTCTAAAACCAATAAATAAAAGGAGCATAGATGAAAGTCAAAGCAGCTAACGATAAAACTTTAAAAGTATTTAAAAGCGGCAACTCCTTAGCGCTTCGTATCCCGAAATATCTAAATTTAGAGGGCGTTAAGGAGCTTGCGATAAAAGAGCTTAGCGATACCGAGATAACGCTTAGTATCCCCAAACGTAGCGGCGAGTGGGATGGATTGCTTGCGACGCTGGCAAAATTTAAAAACGCGGAGATTAAGCGCGGCAAGCAGATCCTGAGCG
>CAUSBF010000128.1:0-5294 GCA_963529595.1 uncultured Campylobacter sp. | reverse complement strand
GTTTGCAGGCGGTAGCGGCAGCGGATATGGAATTTTAGTGATTTTATCGCACAATTACGGTTTTGAGACCCGTTACGGCCATCTTAGCTCCGCGATCGTAACGCCCGGTTCTTGGGTTAAAAAGGGCGATCTCATCGGCTATAGCGGCAACACCGGCTACAGCACCGGTCCGCACCTGCATTACGAAGTTAGGTTTTTGGCTCAAAGCGTCGATCCTGCAAATTTTATGAACTGGAACGCGCAGAATTTCAAAAATATCTCGACCTTGGAGCCTAACGTATCGTGGCAGGAGATCGCAAACGTCGTGCAGCACCAGATCGAAAGGTTTAAATAATGCAAGCCGAGGTTTACGAATACTTTTTGCAAAACCAAAAAGAGCTTTTGATCTGCGAGGACGAAAAGGAAGCCGCGGCGTGCGAACAGGTGCTTAAATTTATGGGCTACGCGGCTTTTTGCCTGCCCGATTTTAGAGCGAGCTTCGGCGAGGATCTTCGCAGCTACATGGGCGAGCTTGCAGGCATCAGCACTGCTCTTAGCGCGTTTTATAAAGCAAACGGCAAAAAAATTTTAATCTCGCCCATCCGCACGATCCTAAACAAACTCCCCGCCGCAAGCCATCTGCGCCCGTTAAATATAAAATTTGGAAGCGAGTTAAGCTTAAGCGAGCTGAAAGATGAAATTTTACGCCTGGGATACGACGTGCGCGACATCGTCGAAAGCATGGGCGAGGTTAGCTTCCGTGGCGAGATCATCGATATTTTTTCGGTAGGGAGCGAAAGCGCGGTTAGAATTCTGCTCGACGGCGAGACGGTCGAGAGCATCAGACGCTTTGACGTCGCTACGCAAAAAAGCGAAAAAGATGAACTTGCGCAAGCCGAAATAGCGCCGTTTTTAGCAAATTTAAGCGAGGATGAGTTTGAGAGCGTGAGCGAAAAGATATCGCGCGCGGATAGCGACGCGCTAGCTCGCGATCTGGGCTCGCTCGGGTTTTGGTTCATCGAGGGCTTTGTAGATTACACGAGCGCGTTTGATTGCATCTTGCTGCACGAGATCAAAAAGGATGAAATTTTTTCCGAGCGCAATTTGGATTTTTTAGACGCGATCGAGGTACTGCCCGCGGCGCGTAAATTTAAAGACCTCGCGGTGACGCCGTCGCAGGAATTTTTTGAATTTCACCGCAGCGAGGCTATCACGCTGATCGCGCGAAACGACGCGCTGCTTGCGCCGTTTGATCTTGGCGGATTTAGCAATATCGAAATTTTACGCGAGGATTTCGTCGTAAATTTAATAAGCGCCGAGCAGATCATCCTTTCGCTAAACAAAGCGGCGCCTAAAAAGCGCATGCGAAGATCGAGCCTAGCTCTGGATGAGCTAAACGTGGGCGATTTTGTCGTGCACGAAGATCACGGTATCGCTAAATTTAACGGGCTTGAACTCATCGAGGTGATGGGGCGCAGCAAGGAGTTCGTATCCCTACTCTACGAGGGCGGCGACAAGCTGCTGCTGCCGGTAGAGTATCTAAATAAGATCGATCGCTACGTCGCAAGCGGCGGCGCGGTGAGCTTGGATCATCTGGGCAGGGCGAGCTTTTCAAAAATTAAGGAGCGCGTGCGCGAAAAGCTCTTTGCGATCGCTTCAAAGATCATTGCACTTGCGGCCAAGCGCGAGCTGGTGCGAGGGCTCGTCATCAAAAACGAAAGCGCGGATTATGCGAAATTTCTAAGCGCAAGCGGCTTCAGCTACACGAGCGATCAGCAAAAGGCGGTGGGTGCGATTTTAGCGGATCTGCAAAGCGGCAAGGTGATGGATCGTCTGCTTAGCGGCGACGTGGGCTTTGGAAAGACCGAGGTTGCGATGAATGCGATCTTTGCCTGCATCCGCAGCGGGCATTCGGTGCTGTTTTTCGTGCCTACGACGCTACTTAGCTCGCAGCATTACGTCACGCTTAGCGAGCGCTTTAGGGAGTTTGAAATTCCCGTTTTCAAGCTCGATCGCTTTAGCGGCGCGAGGCAAAAGAGTGAAATTTTAAAGCGCCTGCAAAGCGGCGAGGCGATCGTCGTGGTCGGCACGCACTCGCTTTTAAATTTAAACCCCGCAAATTTAGGGCTTATAA
This sequence comes from uncultured Campylobacter sp., assembly GCA_963529595.1. Classification (GTDB taxonomy): domain Bacteria; phylum Campylobacterota; class Campylobacteria; order Campylobacterales; family Campylobacteraceae; genus Campylobacter_B. Next base: position 3,181 of record CAUSBF010000128.1, on the reverse strand, counting down.
TTATCGATGAGGAGCATAAATTCGGCGTTAAGCAAAAGGAGCGGCTCAAAGAGAAAAGCGCCGCCTCGCACCTGCTTAGTATGTCCGCGACGCCGATACCGCGCAGCCTGAATATGGCGCTAAGCTCGATTAAAAGCTACTCCACGCTGCTTAGTCCGCCGCAGGACCGCCTCGACGTGCGTACCTTCGTCAAGCAGTGGGACGAAAAGATCGTAAAAGAGGCGATCTCGCGCGAGCTGCGACGCGGCGGGCAGATTTTTTATGTCCACAACCACATCGCGACGATGCAAAGCGCCAAAAAGAAGCTGCTTGAAATTTTGCCGAGCCTTAAAATTTTAATTTTGCACTCCAAGATCGACGCTAAAACTACGGAGGATGAAATTTTAAAATTTGTAGCGGGCGAATACGATCTGCTGCTTTGTACCAGCATTGTAGAAAGCGGCATTCATATGCCGCGCGTAAATACGATCATCGTCGAAAACGCTGATAAATTCGGTATCGCCGATCTGCATCAGCTGCGCGGCCGCGTCGGGCGCAGCAATAAGCAGGGCTTTTGCTACTTTTTGATCGAGGATAAAACCGCTCTTACGCAGGACGCGCTAAAACGGCTCGTAGCGCTTGAGAGCAACTCGTTTTTGGGAAGCGGCTCGGTGCTGGCGTATCACGATCTGGAGATTCGCGGCGGCGGAAACCTACTCGGAGAGGCACAGAGCGGGCATATCGAAGCGATCGGCTACTCGCTTTATCTAAAGATGCTCGAAGAGGAGATCGGCAAGCTGCTAAGCAGAAAGAGCGCCGCTGCGAGCGTGGAGCTTAAAATTTCGGTAAACGCCTTTTTGAACTCGGAATTTATCAGAGAGGATCGCCTGCGCTTGGATCTTTACAGGCGGCTTAGCAAGTGCGCAGAGGCGAGCGAAGTACTTGAAATTTTCGGCGAGATCGAGGATCGCTTCGGGCGCGCGGACATCTACACCAAGCAATTCATCGATGTGATGATGATTAAGGTTTTGGCTACGAAGCTTGGCTTGCGCGTGATTTCGAGCATGGACGAAAATATCTTAATAACCCTTGCAAACGGCGATAAGGTGCGATTAAAGGCGCAGACGCGCGACGATGACGACGTGATAAGCGAAATTCTGATCTATCTGCGAAGGGAGCTAAAAAATGCGAACTTGCGATGAAAATATCAAAAAAAATGCGAGCGAAGGGCAAAATTTGGACGCGGCGAGCAGTTTAAATTTAGCGCCGCAAGCCGTCCTAAGAAGCGCGCAGAGCGGTGCTAGCGAGCAAATTTATTTCAGCGATTTTAGCGCGATTGATTGGCGCACGGTACAGGTTGCCGTCTTTCGCGCGAATAAAAAGGCGCTAAAGATCGTCCGCGACATCGATTTCACGGCTATTGACGCGCTTGTGGGGCTAGAGAGCCAAAAATCGGCTCTTATAAGAAATACGGATGCTTTTCTGCGCGGCGCGAGCGCCAACCACGCGCTACTATGGGGCGAGAGCGGCTGCGGCAAATCAAGCCTTGCAAAGGCGGTTTTTTCTAAATTTATCCCGCAAGGCCTTAAGATCATCGAGATCGGCAGGGACGATCTGGGCTTTCTTGTGGGTATAATTGATGCGATCCGAGAAACAAATTTTAAATTTATCATTTTTTGCGACGATTTGAGCTTTGAGCTCGGCGAGAGCGGCTACAAGCACCTAAAGCCGCTGCTAGAGGGCTCGCTGGAGCGCGCGCCGCGCAACGTGCTGATGTATGCGACATCCAACCGCCGCCACATCGTAGGCGAATGCGCAAGCGATAACGACGCCGCGCAGATAAGCCGCGGTGAGCTGCACCTAAGCGACGCGGCGAACGAGCGAATCAGCCTTAGCGAGCGCTTCGGGTTGCAGCTAAGCTTTTACGGCGGGAGCATGCGGGAGTATTTGGGGATCGTAGATACCTATTTTGCGGCTGCGCAAGGTATGAGCGCGGCGGAATTTCGCCTGAGCTTTGCTGCAAATTTAGACGAGCTACACGCAAAGGCGCGTGAGTTTGCGATGCTTCGCGCAAGCCGCAGCGGCCGCGCGGCAAAGCAGTTTTTCTTGAGTTTCGGCGAGGAATTTTTTGTAAATTTAAAAGGCGGCGGCAGATGAATACTGTGCGCGAATTTAAATTTGGCGTAAATTTTATAGCCGTGCTAGAGTGCACGCAAAAAATCGCCGCCGCCGCGCGAAATTTTAGAAACGATGCTAGAAATTTCGGAGGCACGAGATGAGCGCGACTGAGCTTTTTATCGCGCTTTTTCGCGTCGTGAAAATCAAGGATTTTCGCTGGTGGCCCGCGTTTGGAAGCTTTGAGGTGGTCGTGGGGGCGATTTTGATCCAAAATACGGCGTGGCGCAATGCCGATGCGGCACTGCAAAACCTGCGTAGCAAGGAGCTTTTGAGCTTAGAAAGCATCGCCGGGCTAGATGAAGCGGAGCTCGCGGAGTCCATCAAGGCAAGCGGATTTTATAACCAAAAAGCTAGACGCTTAAGCTTGCTTTGCAAAGCGATAATCGCGGATTTTGGGGATTTTGAGAGCTTCAAAGCGGGCGTTAGCCGCGAGTGGCTGCTAGCGCGCAAGGGGATCGGCGCGGAGAGCTGCGATGCGATCTTGTGCTATGCGTGCGAGCGTGCGGTGATGGTCGCGGACAGTTACTCGGCGCGCCTGCTCGGGGCTTTGGGCTATGAGTTTGAAAGCTACGACGAGCTTAGCGCGTGGCTCGGCGAGCTGGAATTTGGGCGGGTCTATGAGTTTGTAAATTCCGCCAACTCTCCCTGCGATGCGGCGGCAAAAGCAGGAAAGCTAGAGAATGAAAACGGCGTGTATGCGCTATTCCACGGCCTCATCGTGGAATTTTGCAAAGCACATTTGAAAGGTAAAATTTTCGACGAGAGCGCGAAAATAATTTTAAATGATTTGAGGTAGATATGTTTAACACTAAAATTTTAGAAAATTTAATGGTTGCTTTTTGCTTTTGTATAACGCTTGCGTTACATTTACTGATATTTAATCATTACTTTTCACTCCAAGAAGGATGGTGGGAAACCTATGCTTATTTAGTAAATAGAGGAGAAGTGATCAATAAAGATTTTTATCTGGCATGGACTCCGTTATTTGTATATATAAATGCCTTTTATCAAAAAATATTTGGGA
>CAUSBF010000127.1:0-5336 GCA_963529595.1 uncultured Campylobacter sp. | reverse complement strand
CGTATGCTAGTCATTTATCGCTGAATGCGGCTATAAACCGACCGCGGCATTGCGCGGTGTCGCATAAAATAAATTTGCCAGTCCGCAGTGAGCCATGAAATCAAAGGCATAAATGTTCGCGTGCTGGTTCTTGATCTGCGTGAAATAAAGCCGCCGAAGCGCCACCAAAGTTTTAGTGGCTAAATCCCTGCACCGTCATCTCGCAATGGAATTAAATTTAGCAAATTCTATCACGACATAAACGCGACGTTGCTGCTCGTAATCTCGTAACGAAATTAAATTTAGCTGCAGCCTCTGACTTTATGACCTTTGGCTACGCTTTAAATTTTATTTTCAAAGCCCGTTTCTGCCGCGTCGCGGTAGAAATCGATCTGATCTTTTTTGATGATGCGGATGTAGTCGGTGCTGCCGGGATGTCCGCTTTGAAAGCCCGCCGTCATCACGTAGGTGCCGCCTTCTTCGATGAGCCCGCGCTGCAGAGCCTCGCTTATGATACGTGCGAGCAGCGAGTTGATGCTCGTTTTTTCCCTTACCATCGCTGGATTTACGCCCCACACGAGACTTAGCGCATGTGCGGTCTGCTCGTCGTGCGCGATTGCTATGATGTCGATTTTAGCGCGGTTGCGTGCGAGTTTGATCGCCGAACGCCCCGAGCCCGTGATCGAAAGTATCGCGCCCGCGCCCAGCCTTGCGGCGAGTGCTGCGGTGCTTGAAGTGATCATATCGGTCTCGTCGTAGAAATCGTAATCGTTAAATTTATCGTAAGGATAGATCTTTTCGGTCTCGCGGATCGTCTTACTCATCGCGGCGACCACGGCTGCGGGGTTTTTGCCGATGGCGCTTTCCTCGCTTAGCATCACGGCGTCGGTGCCGTCGAGCACGGCGTTTGCGACGTCGCTGATCTCGGCTCTGGTAGCGCGCTCGTGCTCGGTCATGCTAAGCATCATCTGCGTGGCGGTGATGACGGGCTTTGAGCGGGCGTTGGCTAACGCTATGATGCGCTTTTGGATGCGCGGGATCTCATAAAACGGCATCTCGATGCCCAGATCTCCGCGCGCGACCATTATTCCGTCGCTTGCTTCGATGATCTTTTCAATATTTTCGACTGCATCGAATTTCTCGATCTTGGCGTAAATTTTAGCCTTTGAGCCCAGCGAGTTTAAAATTTCGCGCACGCGCAGGATGTCGTTTTGCGACTGCACGAAGGAGATGCCTACGAAATTTACGCCGTGCGCCGCGCCCCAGCGTAGATCCTCGAGGTCTTTTTGCGTGATGACGTCGATATTTAGGCGGGTGTTTGGGAAGTTCACACCCTTATTCGAGCTTAAAAAGCCGTCGTTTTCGAGCACCGCTCGCACGCCTTGCTCGCTTACCGAGACTACCTTGGCGCGGATCGAGCCGTCGTAGAGGTAGATAAACTCGCCCGCCTTCATCAGCGGCAAAATTTCGGGGTGGTTGATACACAGCTCGTATTCGCCCGGGGCGGTCTTTTTGCCGATCATTTCGCGAGGAAGGAAAGTGATCTTATCGCCCGTTTTTAGTTTAAAATTTTCCTCGAGCTTGCCGACGCGAATCTTTGGACCGCTGATGTCCTGAAAGACGCCCACGCGCACGCCCAGGCTCTTTTCTACGGCGCGGATTTTGTTTAAATTTGCCTCGTGATACTCGTGCGTGCCGTGGCTGAAGTTCATCCTAAAGGCGTTGCAGCCCGCCTTTACCATCGCACTCATCATCTCTTCGCTGTCGCTTGCGGGTCCGATGGTTGCTAGGATTTTGGTTTTTTTAAGCATCTTTTCTCCTTTAAATTTAAAATTTATCGCCGCATTGGGCGAAATTTTGCGCAAAATTTTGAAATTTCTAAATTTTAAAATTCGCTAGGCGAAGGAATTTTAAAATTTTATGGTGCGCGAGAATTTTAGAATTCTACGGCACGGCGAAATTTTAAAATTTCATAGCTTGCAGTGCAGGTTAAATTCTAAAAATTCGCGTTTGAATGAAATTTTAAAACTCTCTAGATGTGAAGCGCGAGCAAAATTTTAAAATCCTCGCCGCAGTAAAATTTCAAAATTCTTGCCCGAGCGAAATTTAAAAATTCCTCTTTATTGCATCATTTCCGCGTCAAATTTTGCATCATCAAAGCTCACTCCCAAATATTCGCAGGCGCTTTTTGCGTCGCGAAGTGCGTTGCCTAGGCAGCTCGTAGCACCGGGACTTGGGGTCATATTAAAGATAATCCCCGGATTTTCGCCTATTCTAGCTTCGCCTAAAATCAGCTTTTTTTGCGAATGTGAGATTACTTGCGGGCGCACACCGCCAAAGCCCTTGGCGTAGTAAATATCCTCCTCGCGGATGCTAGGTATGATCTTGCGCGCATTTTTGACGAAAAGCTTTTTACCTAAAATCGGTATCTCAAAGCCTATATTGCGGATTAAGAAGTCCCTTACCTCGCTATCGCCAAAATTTTGCCAAATGACCTTGGCTACGTCCATGTCAAAATTTAATGATTGAAAAAATTCCGGCACCGAACGACAGCCCTTGTAGCGCTCAAGCTTCGGCATCGTAAGCGCGGTAGGGCCAAATCTCGTGCAGCCGTCCGCCAAAAGATCGGGGTCGCCGTGAAGCGCGGCAAATGGAAGCTTTGGGTTTTGCACCATGTAAACCTTGCCGTTTAGAAGTTTTTGCTTGGTTAGATAGAAGCTGCCAGCGATGCAAATCGTGCTAAGATCCTGTCCAAGCCCCATTTTGTGCGCGAGCCACAGCGAATGAGCGCCTGCATCTACGACTACGAAATCGGCGCTTAGTGAGAGTCTATTTGCTGTGCGGATATAGAACTTATCACCTACCTTAGTGATGTTTTGAACTTCGGTGTTTAGGTACAGATCGCAGGTCTTACCCTCCACGTTTTTAGCGTTTTGCACGAAGGAATTCGCCATCGCGCCGTAATCGATCGTCGTGTAAACTCCTGATTGCACGCCCATTGCTACGATATCCTCCGCTCGCTCCTCGCCGCGCCCATCAAAAACTAGCTTGGGCTCGATTTTCTTGAGCTCTTCCTTGTCAAAAAGCTGCAGATACGGATAAAGCTCTTTAAATTTCTCAAAGCGCTCTTTAATTAGCTCTGTTTCGCTCTGCCCCACGCCAAGAGCCATTTTCTGCCCCTGAAATAAAAATTTATTCTCATATCCGTGCTTTTGGCAATACTTCACGATCATATCCGCCTTGCGCTTGACTTCGGTTGCTTTTTGCAGGTCGTAGTTGGTCTCGATGTCGCCGCAATGAATCGTCTGAGAATTTGCGCTGGCTTTAGAATTTAGCGTCGCAAGCCCCTCGTATTTTTCAAGTAGAGCGATATTTTTGATTCCGCTAAATTCCGCCAGCACGTACGCTAGCGCGCTGCCCGTGATACCGCCGCCTATGATGATTACTTCGTAATGTTTTTCTTGCATGCCCTTTCCTTATCGAATTTGACTACAATTGTGCGAAAATTTCGCTTAAAAGCTAGTTATAAAAGCGTGAATTTAGATGATTTTATATAAAATTCGCACCATTTCATTTTGGGAGTAGTATATGAAAAAATCGATTCTTGTCGGATTAAGTTTGATTATAGCCACGTCGCTGTGGGGCGCAGATAAGAAAGTTTATCGCCTTAAGCTAGCTCAGACTTACGAGCTTAGTATGCCTATCGTAGGCGATGTCGCCAAGCGTATGGCAGATCTTGCAGATAGTATGTCTGATGGCAGGCTGAAAATCAGCATCGACGCGCCTAGCAAGCATAAAGCGCCTTTTGCGATCTATGATATGGTCAAAAACGGACAATACGATTTAGGCTATACTGCGAGCTACTATTATAAAGGCAAAAATAGCGCGAATATGCTGTTTACGACGGTGCCTTTTGGTATGACGAAAGATGAGCAGCACGCTTGGTATTACTTCGGCGGAGGCAAGGAGCTAGCGGATAAATTCTATGCTAAAAGCAATCTAAAGGTTTTTAATATCCTAAATAGCGGCATGCAGATGGGTGGTTGGTTTAAAAAAGAGATTAATACGCTAGATGATTTAAAAGGGCTTAAATTTAGAATTCCAAGCTTTGGCGGGGAGGTTATGAGCCGCCTTGGCGTCGCAGTCGCTACGATACCGGTAGGTGAGCTATATATGGCGCTAGAGATGGGCACCATCGATGCGGTCGAGTGGGCAAGTCCTAGCTTTGATATACCTCTAGGCTTTCACAAGGTCGCAAATTACTATTATACGGGATGGCAAGAACCCGCTAGCGAGCAGCAGATCGTGATAAATCTACAAACTTGGCAGAAGCTTCCTAAGGACTTGCAAAATATCCTAGAGGCTTCGATCGCAAAGGCGCGCGAATACGCAGAAAACGAGACGTTTTATAAAAATGTAATAATTTGGGACGAGATCAAAAAGAAATATCCGAACGTTCAGATTCGCTCTTTTTCGCCTGAAATTATGCGTGCGCTTCGCAAGGCGACGGATGAAATTTTAGCCGAAGAAAGTGAGAAAAATCCCGATTTCAAAGAGATTTGGGAGAGCCAAAAGGCGTTTTTAGCTAAAGCTAGAACGTGGACGAAGATGGGCGATTTTACATATATCGAAAAAACGGGCGACGTTGAAGCCGAGCAGAATTTTACCGCTTCGGTGAAAAAAATCTCTGTTCCTGAGCCCGTAAATAGCGCAGCCAGCGAGATAAATGCAAGCACTGCCGCACCAAAAAACGAGGATAATCAGACGAAATAGTGCTTCATTTTTTATCTGCGTTTTTATGCCGCGCGGCTAAACTAAGCGCCAGATAAAGGTGTATGCGGCTTAAATTTGATCGGCAATTTTAGGCAATTTAGGCGAGGCGCGGATGATTAAAATGCGGGCGATTTACTTATTTGCAGCTGCGTAGCTCGGAGTATCTTTAAAATTTTAATTTATGAAAGCAGCGATGAAATTTTATCGCTGCTTTAGCATTTAAGTTAAGGCACAGAATTCGCATCGCTGCGTTTAAAGCCCAATTTAAAAGCCGCTCGGTCGCCGCCGCACAAGGCTAGAATTTTAGAAAGCTTTGAGCCTCCTCCTTTGTCTTATTCTTTTATCTCTTATGTTATTTAATTTGATATTTTGCCGTGCTTGCTTGCGGGTGACATTGAGCGAGAGAGAATTTAATCTTGCTTTTTCATTTCGCGTAGTTAGCGGGGGAGCTTTGGCGAAGCGTGCCAATCTGAGATTTTAAATTAGTAGCGTTCATAAATTCCATATTTTAAAATTTCAGCGCTTTTATCTTGCAAATGCCGCTTTTAAATGAAATTTGCTTTGGGTTTTTTTCTATATAAAAG
>CAUSBF010000126.1:0-5352 GCA_963529595.1 uncultured Campylobacter sp. | reverse complement strand
ATTTTGGTACCGATCCTATTTATGGCGCTGGGCTCCATCGCCAAGATCCTAAAAGTAGGCGGGTTTGCGGGTGAAATTTCGCAATTTTTAGGAAATCCTATCATCGCGCTAGCCTTGGGCGTAGTTTTTGCGGTATTTTTACTCGCACAAACCGGCAAATTGGGCGAATTTGACGAGATTACAAACGAATCCTTAAAGATCGTAGGTCCGATCCTCTTCATCACCGCAGCGGGCGGAGTGCTAGGTAAGGTCATCACCGACGCCGGCTTCGTAACCTACATCAAGGACAATGCGACCGCGATTAAAGCCGCGGGGATTTTCTTCCCGTTCTTAATCTCGGCCGTCTTAAAAACCGCGCAAGGAAGCTCCACCGTTGCGATCATCACTACCGCTTCGATTATGGGCGCATTTAACGCGGATGGCTCGCTGATGCAGGTACTAGGCTTCACCTCCGAAATGTCCGGCGCACTCGTCGTAATGGCGATTGCAGCGGGCGCGATGACGGTTTCGCACGCTAACGACAGCTACTTTTGGGTCGTTACGAATTTCAGCAAGATGAACCCGCAGCAAGGCTACCGCACCCAAACAATGCTAACCCTAATTATGGGCATTACGGGTATGATCAGCGTGTGGGTTTTGTCGCTGTTTTTGATCTAGCGGCTCTAAATTTAAAACAGCTAAATTTACGGTAACAAAAGCCCGCCGTCGCGCTTTAAATTTTACTGCGCGGGGCGGGTCGGCTTTTTTGCTCTAAATTTACGTAGCCCCAAGCGCTCTGCCCTCGCCGCTTAAATTCTATCGCACGAGCGCGCCTCGCCGTTTAAAACGGCAGCAGTTTAAAATTTTCCTCATTTACCAATGCGGCGACGCACAAACTCCTCAAAGCTAAATTTAGGGCTAAATTTATTAAAATACCAAATTAAAAAGCGGTTTTCGCAAAATCCGCGCGAGCCCCGTCTGAAAGGAATTTCATGAAAGTTTTAGTCGCGATCGACTCGTTTAAGGGCTCGCTTAGTTCGCTTGAGGCGGGCAACGCCGTAAAATCAGGCATAGAAAAGCTAGACTGCGAGGTGCTCGTCAAACCTATCGCAGATGGCGGCGAAGGCAGCGTTGAAGCCCTTGCCGACGCGCTAAAAGCTAAGTTCATGGACGTCATCGTAGCAAACCCGTTAGGCGAAAAAACGCCCGCGCGCTACGCCTTAAAAGGCGAGCTAGGCATCTTAGAAATGGCGTCCGCATCGGGTCTGCCGCTCATCGAAAAATCGCGCCGCAATCCGCTAAAAACGAGCACTTATGGCTTTGGCGAGATGATAGCGCATGCGATCGCACACGGCGCGCGAAAGTTTATCATCGGCATCGGCGGAAGTGCTACGAATGACGCGGGCATGGGGATGCTGCGCGCGCTCGGTTTTAAATTTAAAGATGCAAATGGCGCAGAGCTTGCGGGAGCGGGCGAGGATCTGATTAAACTCGCCACGATAGATTGCACTTCGGTGCTACCGCATCTTAAAGAATGCGAGTTTCTCATCGCCTGCGACGTGGATAATCCGCTCTTTGGCGAAAACGGTGCGGCATATATTTACGCCCCGCAAAAGGGCGCGGATGCGGCGATGGTAAAGCAACTCGATGCGGGACTTATCAATTTCGCAAGCGTCGTAAGTAAGCACCTCGGACGCGAGCTTTGGAATAGCCCCGGAGCAGGAGCTGCCGGCGGGCTGGGCTTTGGTTTTGTAAGCTTTCTAAACGCGACGCTTAAGCCGGGCATCGACATCATCACCGAAGAGATCGGGCTAGAGCGCGATATGCAAGGCACCGAGCTCGTCATCACAGGCGAAGGAAGGCTCGATTTTCAAAGCTCGATGGGTAAAACCCCTTGCGGTGTCGCGAAGATCGCCGCGCGCTACGGCGTGCCCGTAATCGCGCTGGCAGGCGGCATCTCGCCCTGTGCCGGCGGCTGTAACGAGCGAGGCATAGGCGCATTTTTTTGCATCCTAAACGAACCGATGAGCCTTGAGCGCGCGATGGAAAAAGAGACCGCAACACAAAATTTAGCCCGCGTCGCCGAACAAGCGGTGAGATTGTTTCTGCTAGGGCGCGGCGCTAAATAGGGTTTTGGGCTGAAATTTTAAGACGCGGATGTTAAAGCTTGCAGCGGGTACGGCGAGTGCGGGCAGGGATACAGCGCAGCGACAGTTCGCAGCAGGCGACGCGGCAAAGAAGCGAAAATTGTAGTAGGATAAATTTTCGTGCTTTTGAAAAACGCGGTGCAGCCTTGACGCAGATGCAGCGCTCGCGTGGCTTACAGCACAAAAATATGCGTAACGAGACGGACGAGCGGCGACGGCTCGCGGCAGACGGATGCTAGTCCATGACGCGTATACGCGGTAAGCAAACCACACAACCGATACGAAAAACCCCGCTGGGCCGTGACGCGCATGCACGACAAGCAAATACCACGCACAGCTTACGACGGGCGGCAGAATTTCATCCGCCGTAGACCGCGGTAAGTGGATAAATTTTGCATTAAAACGTAGCTTTGCTGAAATTCTAGCGCATTTGAAGATACGAAGTGATCGGATGAGAGGTAAGACAGCGGACGGCTCGGCGGTGACATAGCGGCGTGAAATTTTCGGCGCAAAAATTTATTTTACCGCGCGATACATACGCAAGGCGCGATCTAAAACTCATTTTCCAATCAAGCGGCTCGCGGACCCTCGCAATTCACACTTCAAGGCGTGATTAAAACAGACAGAATTTTAAAATTTAACCACTGTATTCGCAGCCTATGAGATTTGCAACGTAAATTTAAAAGCAGCGCCGCGCTTTATGAAATTCCGTTTCGAATTTTAGCCCGCAATATGTCCGTCTTGAGGCGAAAAAGGCCGCTCAATCGCAAAATCGCGCTTCTTGCAAAGATGGTGGCAGCGCATTACTTCGCCCGCTCACAAAGCCCGTCAGTCTTCCGATGACGCTTTGATTCGGAGCGGGGCGCGTCTGCGTAAATTTTGTATTATAGGATCGCGGATTCGCTTATCGCTAAATTTAGTGCGGATGCGGTCGCCCGTACGCCGCTACGATAAATTTTGGGTTTACGTAAATTTGCTCCGATCGCGCTGTGTTTTTACGATAAAATTTCATTTTCGGTCGGCGCCGTGAAATTTTATAAAGCCTCATTTTAAAATTTGCGGCACGGGCATGTACCGATCAGGTCGTCAAACTAAAATCAAATCTCAAAATTCTAAGCGGCGAATGCGGCAAAGCTCGCGTGCTCAGCATATCTGCGGCGTGGGCGCAGATGCGGTTAAGCTTATCGCTTTTTAGACGCAAAAAACGACCGCAAGCACAAGTAAAATTTATTGATTTGAAAATTTAAAGCCTCGAATTTACACCGAGCCAGCCTGAACTGAATTTTAAAATTTAAAGCAGGCGACGCCTTGGGCGCATCCGCGCGACTGCGAACACTCATAAAATTCGCCCGAAGCAAGGTTGTAAAACCGCGGGCGGCCGCAAAATTTATCGCCGCAAAGATCAAAAACCGCGAAAGCAAAAAGGCTCCACGAGCGCTCGCTGCCGCACCCGCCCGAGCAAATTAAAATCGCATGATCCGCCTGGCTGACATACGTAAAAGACGCCGCTGCGGGCATTTACACTTAAATTCAGTGCGATCGCAATGCGATTTAAAACCGCGCCTGCTTAAATTCGCGCCGTTTCGGTTCGCTCGCAATCACATCTCGCCACAGTAGCGCTTTAAATTTGCGCCGCCGCGATTTGTGCGCATTCAATCGCTACGGCAAGGGTAAAATTTCAAAATCTAGGTCCATACACGCCGATTTGCGCGCCCAAAATCGCTCGGATCGAATTTACGCTACCGCAATCCGCGCAGATTAAAGCGCCGCCGCTTAAAAGCGTAAAATTTACCTCTCAAACGGCGGCGCGAAATTTCACTAAAATTTCATCTCTTAATTCGGCGCGCGATTTATAAAATTTAGCCCTCGCCACGCTCCGAAATCTGTGGCCTAGGCAGCGCCAGGCTCTTTGCGGTTTTGCTAAAAAGTATCAGATCCTCGGTGCTTTGCACGCTCCACGGCAGCCGCGAGAGCGCGAATTTGAAAATTTCAAAGCAGGAAACGGCGTCGCTAAATGCGCGGTGGTGGACGTTTTGCACGCCTAAAAGCTCTTTTAGCGAGCCAAGCCCATATCTTTGCGCCTCAATCGTGCGGCGCGCGAGCTCGACGGTGCAGAGCCTGCGATTTAAAAGCATCCCAAAGCCGCATTTTTGCAGGCTAGCGTCGATGAAGCCGTAGTCAAATTTGACGTTGTGCGCCACAAAAACGCTATCTCCTAAAAACAGTCTAAAGCGCTCCAGCACGCTAGCTAGCGGCGGCGCGCCCACTAGATCGTCCGCGCGGATACCGGTAAGCTCCGTGATATTTTCAGGCACGGCGGGCGCGTAAACGAAGCTCTCGAAGCGGCCCAGCTCCTGCGTGCCGCGCGTTTTTATCGCGCCGATTTCGATGATCTGGCCGTTTGAGAGCCCGCCGTTCGTTTCGATGTCCACGAAGCAAAAAATTTCATCCGAAATATCCGTCTCGCGGGTTTTGAGCGTGATTTTGCCGCTATCTAGTTTTATTATCTCTATGCCCAGCGCACGCCACATCGAAAGGTCTTTGGGTTCGAAAAGCTCGGTAATTTCGGCAATATCGCTTGCTTTTGAGATAAAATCGTAATAATTTATGCTCTTTTGAGCCAGTAAATTTATGAGATTTTCGATTCTATGCGTCAAAATTTTACCCCTGTGCCGCGCCTAAATTTTAAGCGCACGGATCGCCTCCGCGTAGTCGTTTGAAGAAAATATGTAGTTGCCCGCCACCACGACATCGGCACCCGCTTCGTCGATATCTGCGATATTTAGCCCGTTTACGCCGCCATCGACCTCGATGAGGCATTTTGCGCCTTTGCGATCGATCAGCTCACGCAGCTGCTTAATTTTTTCAAGTGCCGAGGGGATAAATTTCTGTCCGCCGAAACCCGGATTAACGCTCATTAAAAGCACCATATCAACCTCGCCCAAGATAAACTCCAGCGCGCTAAGCGGAGTGTGCGGATTTAGCACTACCGCGGGCGAGACGCCGCTGCGGCGTATATGATCTATGAGGCGCAGCGGATGGCTCTCCTCCTCGATGTGGAAGCTAAGAAATTTCGGCTTTAGCGGCAAAAAAAGATCGACGAAAAACGGCACGTTTTTAACCATCAGATGGATGTCTAAAGGCTTGCTGCTCGCCTTTGCCGCGGCGCTTGCTACGAGCGGTCCGATCGTGAGATTTGGTACGAAATGCACGTCCATCACATCCA
>CAUSBF010000125.1:0-5368 GCA_963529595.1 uncultured Campylobacter sp. | reverse complement strand
TCTTAGACGTCACGCAAAGCTCAGAAGCGCTCGGTAAGCCGAGCTTGAGCGATTTCGCGGAGGGTAAAACCACCCTGCCCTACATCTATTTATACGAAAATTTAGATGATGCGCAGCGGCAAAAGCTAAAATCGTTTTTTAAAAAACAGCTGTGCCAGAGCGAAATTTCATGGATCAAGGCGAAGCTTAGCGAGCACGGCGTCATCGAGCGCTGTATAAACGAAGCTCGTGCCTACGGGCAAAAGGCGCTTGAAGCCGTGGCGGAATTTAAAAACGACAAGCTGGAGCAAATCGTGCGAGATATGATAGATAGGGAGTTTTGATGGCGTATATGAGCGTGAGCTTCACCCACAAAAACACGGACATCACGGTGCGCGAGAAACTTTCGTTTTCAAACGACGTGCGCAAGAAAGAAATTTTGCGCCTTTTAGCTTCAAACTCCGCGATAGAGGAGTGCTTGGTACTAAGCACCTGCAACCGCGTAGAAATTTTTACCGTCGTAAGCAACTTTGACGAAGCGCAAAAATTCGTGCTTTTGGCGCTTTCGCGCGTAAGCGGCGTGAGCTTTGAAGAGCTGCAAAACCTAGCCGACATATATGAGGATCGCGGCGCGATACACCATCTTTTCGCCGTCGCAGCATCTCTTGATAGCCTCGTAGTGGGCGAAACACAGATCGTAGGCCAGCTCAAAGACGCCTATAAATTCGCGATGCAAAACGCCTACGCAGGCACTGCCATCGCCGCAGCCATAGATGAAGCGCTAAAGTGCGCGGCGCGCATCCGCAATCAAACCGAAATTTCAAAAAATCCGATCTCGGTCTCAAGCGTCGCCGTGGCGATGGCAAAGGACAGACTGGGCTCCTTACAGGGCGCGGACGCCGTGGTAGTGGGCGCGGGAGAGATGAGCGAGCTGGCGTGCAAGCACCTGCTCGCAAACGGCGCGAATATCACGATCTTAAATCGAAATTTAGCCGGCGCACAGAGGCTAGCCGCCTCGCTACTTGGCGAGAATTCCTTGGATGCGAAAAATTGCGCGGATGAAAATCCCGGCACAGGAAAAAATTCGGATGGCTTAAATTCCGGAAATGTCGCGAATTTCGCGGGCGAAAATCCCGCGCAAAAACAAAATTCCAAAGGCGGCGTAAATTTTAATAAAGAGACTTTTGCAGACAGCAATGAATCTCGCATAGCAGGCGAAAATTCCAAAGGTGGTAAAAATTCTACCGCCTTCGCGAATTCCTCCGCGCAGGTACAATCCCGTATTAAAATCGATAGCCTTGATAATCTGAAAAAATATCTAAACGCAAATAGCCTATTTTTCAGTGCTACTGGTTCGCAAGAGCCGATCATTACCGATAGCTTGCTTGAGCCCAAAAGCTTTAAGCGATATTTTTTCGATATAGCCATGCCGCGCGACGTGGAGCTTAGCCAGAGCGAGGATATTGAAGTTTACAGCGTCGATGATCTGGAAGAGATCGTAAAGAAAAATTTGCTGCTTCGCGAGGAGCAGGCGCAGATCGCTTACTCGATCGTGGCAAAATGCACGAACGAGTTTTTCAAATGGCTGAGGGCGGCGGCATCCACGCCTATCATCAAGGCTTTGCGCCAAAGCGCGAAACAAGTAGCCGAGCTGGAGCTAGCCAAGGCGCTTAAAAAGGGCTATCTAAAGCACAGCGATGCGGAGGAGGCGCGCAAACTGATCCATCAGGTTTTTAAAGCGTTTCTGCACGCTCCGACGGTAAATTTAAAAAACCTCGGCAACGCGGATGATGAGGGTGGCGCAGTAAATGCGCTAGTAGAAATTTTTGAACTGCAAGAAAACTACGAAAAATTTTTAAATCAAGAAAACGAGAAAAAGGACAAACAGAATGAAATTTAGCAAGCTTTTCGCTCCGAGCCTAAAAGAGGCTCCCAGAGACGCGGTACTACCTAGCCACGCGCTTTTGATCCGCGCGGGATTTATCGAGCAGCTGGGCAGCGGGCTTTATAATTTTTTGCCGCTAGGAAAGATAGTGCTGGAGCGGATCTGCGCCGTCATCAGGCAGGAGATGGACGCTGCGGGCGCGCAGGAGGTATCTTTTAGCGTCGTGACGTCTGCGGATGCGTGGAAAAAAAGCGGTCGCTACGCCAAATACGGCAAGGAGCTGCTGCGCTTCAAAGACCGCAAGGATAACGACTTCGTGCTAAGCCCCACCAACGAGGAGGCGGCGGTTTTGATGGTAGCGGATAAGATCACAAGCTACAAGCAGCTGCCGCTAAATATCTATCAGATCAATACGAAATTCCGCGACGAGGCGCGCCCTCGCTTCGGGCTTCTGCGCGGACGCGAGTTTACGATGAAGGACGCTTATAGCTTCCACGCAGACGCTGCGGATATGAAGCGCGAGTTTGAGGTGATGAGACAGGCGTACTCGCGGATTTTTACGCGACTGGGATTAAATTTTAGAGCGGTCGATGCGGACAGCGGCGCGATCGGCGGCAGCGGTAGTAAGGAGTTTATGGTGCTAGCGGGCAACGGCGAGGACGATATAATCGTGTGCAAGCACTGCGAGTATGCCGCAAATATCGAGGCTGCGCGCCGTGCGCCCAAAACTACGAACGCCGACGCGCCCGAAACCGACGGTATGATGAAATTTAAAACCCCCGCGATGAAAACGATCGACGCGGTCGCGGAATTTTTCAAAGTGGATAAATTCTACACCGTCAAAGCGGTGATCAAAAAAGCGCTATACGAGGATCGCAGCGAGATCGTAGCGTTTTTTATCCGCGGCTGCGACGGGCTGCAAGAGACCAAGGCGCAAAATGCCTGCGGCGCGCTAGAGCTAGTCGATGCCAGCGAGGAGGAGATCGCGCGAGCTGGCTTTACGGCGGGCTTTTGCGGACCTTTCGGGCTCGGCGAAGGGGCGAAATTTTACATCGATGCCGAGCTAAAAGGAGCGCGCGAGATGATCGCGGGCGCGAACGAGCCGGATTACCACTACGTGGGCGCTAGCGTGATAAATTTTAACGAATCACGCTTCGCGGATCTCGCGGCCGTGGGCGCAGGCGACGCATGTCCGTGCTGCGGCGGCGAGCTTAGCATCACAAAAGGCATCGAAGTGGGCCATATCTTTCAGCTCGGCACGCGATATTCCGAGCCGATGGGGGCGCGATTTTTGGATGCAAACGGCAAGGCTCGTGCGTTTTTCATGGGCTGCTACGGCATCGGCGCAAGCCGCCTTATCGCCGTGGCGATCGAAAGCAGCCACGATGAGAGAGGCTGCGTGTGGCCGCGCGAGCTGGCGCCTTTCGAGCTTGAGATCATAATCTCAAATCACAAAGACGCGGCAGCGGTAGAATTTGCCGAAAAACTATACGAGCAGTGTCGCAAGCACGGTATCCGCGTGCTACTAGACGATCGCGCGGAGCGCTTCGGCGTAAAGATGAATGACTTCGAGCTGATGGGCTTTCCGTATGCCGTTCTCGTGGGCAAAGCCCTAGCGGAGGGAAGCGTCGAGTTCATCACCCGCGCAGGTCTAAAGCGGCAGAGCGTAAGCGCGGATGAAATTTTAAAACTTATCGAGAGAAAATTAGCCGAGAAAAATTAAGAAGCGCATGAAATTTAGCCCTAAATTTGGGCTAAATTTTATAATAAAAAATAGAATTAGCTCTCTAAATTCGCCGCTTTGATCGTGCCCTTCAATATCTGTGCAGAGCAATACCCAATCATGCATTGCCTCCTGCTTTGAAATTTTTTACAAGCGCCTATCGATATGTGACTCTCAAAAACAGCTCGACCGGCTTTGACCGAGAGGGCATTTAATCTCCAAAATGCAGAACTCCTACCTGCGCCTATCCGCGCCTATCGGTGCAGATTTCAGCGCATCCGTCGGCACCGAATTTGACTGCAAAATTTATGCGAGCACGGCTTTTAAATCTATATTTATTACAAAATTTTACATTGTCGCATAAAAGCACGGGCTACATCGCGCTCAATTAAGACGCCGCGAGGAGCAAATCGGAGAATTCAGAGAGGCGGCCACAATTAAGCTCTTTTGCTTCAAAGAAAATTAGACCGCAGATTAGCGCATTGCGAAGCGCAACGGCGAAATTTAATGCTGCGTATTTTAGCTTATAAACAAAACTGCCGGAGCGTTAAATTTAGCGCTCGCGGCGGTAAAATTTAGCCCTGCGCCCGCCGCGAGGTAGAATTTTAGCTTTATAATTTACTTCGAAAGACTTTGTAGCCACCTTTTAGCCGCATCCGCAGCCGCTATCAAACCGCCGCACATCATTATCAGATCCTTTATCACCAGCCTGCCCGCGCCCGAGAGATACGGGAAGCCGTGGTTCGGGCTCTCTGTTATGCCGAGGGCGGGATTGCCCAAATTCGGCACCCAGGTTTCGGGCGTCGTTATCAAAAACGATAGCGTAACGATAGCCATACCGAAGGTCAAAAGTCCGCCTACGACGCCAATTTTTGGGAACCATATGCCAAGCAGCATCAAGATACCGATCGAGCAAATAGTCGCGCCGATAATGTAAGAAGCCGTATAGGTGCCGTTTGATTTATGCCATTTGATATTATCCGGCACAACTAAGCCTTCGGGGTTTTTGTGCAGATTATACTCTGCGACCATTTTGCCCTTGCCGTTATCGACTACGTCTTTATTTTTCATCAGATAGCTGAAAAACGGGCTGTTCGTGACGAAGGGCACGATGCCGTCCGCTTCATACTGCACGACTTTTAGGCCACCTATCCAGATCATGACGACGAAAATTGCAAACCTTATACAATTTACAAATATGCTTTGCGAATTGGACAGGCAATTAAGCACCTTATATAGGAAGGAATTTTGATCCATCTGTGTTTCCTTTGCGGTAAAATTGATGCGATAGTTTATCAAAAGAGGGTTAAATAAGTCAATAGTTTTTATAAAATAATACTAATATTGCTTTAAAAAATTTTATCAAGTGAATATAATTTAAGATCTATTTGCAGATCTTTCAGCTTCAGGATCGATTGTTTTTGGCAAGTTTTATGAAATTCCGGCTAAATCATGCTTTGAAATTTTAAAAAATATATCGAGCTAGCGCAGAATGAACCCAGTAGGATGTTTGTGAGATAGATGAACAAAACATACAGCGCGAATAAACAAAGCCTGCGATATAGATGCACAAGTGCTCACAATGCCGATTTATGGGTAATTACGGGTTTTGCGTTAAAATTTCGCCTAAATCCTTACTCGTTAAATTTCATCCGCAAAATTTTGCATTTTTGGTCAAATTTTATCCAAGCGGCCGCTTATTTTCACTCGGCTAAATTTTACTTTGTTACCTAGATTTCGCTCACGCTTTTCCGGTTAAAATTTTATCCAAAATGCGGCAA
>CAUSBF010000124.1:0-5374 GCA_963529595.1 uncultured Campylobacter sp. | reverse complement strand
ATCGAGCTCCTCTTGTGAGACGATATCTAAAATTCCAAGATCGACCGCGTATAGTATGACTTTGGAATTTGGCTCGCTTTTTACGCTGATCTGCGCGTTTTGCCCATTTTTGTAGCTTTTCTCGGCTAGGATTTGCACGTTAGCCTTGTGCGAGCTCGCATCTAGCGCCACCGGCACGTTTGCATAGGCTCTAAGCGGCATTGCGGCGGGTGTCGCGGCGCGCGCGATTACAGCGTTGATGTGTCCGCCGACGAAATTCTCTGGCACACTAAGCTCAAATTCCGCGCTACCGCCTTTTATGGATAGAATTTTATAGTCGTAAACCTGCTCTCCTACGAGCGAGATATTTAGCACGCCGCTTTCTACCGGCGAATTGATGACGCCTTTAATTTTATCTCCAGCTTTAACCTTGTCGCTTGCAAGTTTGATTTTAGCGCTTTGCACGTCTTTAGCGTTTACCCGTCCATAATATCCCCAGCCACTTACGTCCACGCGCACGCCAGCACTTGCGCCGCTTGAGTAATCGTTTGCGACGATTAGATAATTGCCGCCGTTTTGGAATTTGTACTCAAACTCGCGCGCATCGGTGCTAATGGCGCTTACGAGATTAAAGCTTTCTTGCTCGACGTATCTGTTGCCGTCATAAACGTAAGTAAAATCGTCGCGGTAAATTTCAACGTCGATCTTGCCTTTGACGTCGGTTTTAGTTTTGGAATCTAGCAGCGCAAAGCCGAATTTTACGCTATCGCCGCTTGATATGAAATCCTTGCTCGCGCGAATTCCTACGATACGATCATAAGGCAGATAGCTTAGGTTGCGATATGCACTTACGTTTTTACCCTCCTCGGTTACGCTGAAATTTAGTAGAATATTTATGGCGTTAGAGACGTTAAGATCAGCTGCTGCCGGCGAGAGTGCAAGCTCCTTTTTACCGGCGGGGCTTAGCGTAAATTCTGCCCTACGAAGCTGCGTAGCACCCTTTTTCTTTAAGCG
Source organism: uncultured Campylobacter sp. (assembly GCA_963529595.1). Lineage (GTDB taxonomy): Bacteria > Campylobacterota > Campylobacteria > Campylobacterales > Campylobacteraceae > Campylobacter_B. The sequence continues at coordinate 4,381 of CAUSBF010000124.1, read as the reverse complement.
ATCGTTTAGAAACGAAAAGCCCTCGTAGCCTTTAATTTTTAGCTCTTTTTCATAGGCGTTTGCTTCCAGCGAGCCTTTCAAATCTCCAGCCGGCGCGCCTGCAAGATAGTTTGAGCTTAGCTTTAAAGTTATGATCTCATCCGCGCCGTATTCATCTTTGGCAGTGAGAATTTCATTTTTGATGCGGTTTGGGACGAAATTTTCTACGCTGAAGCTTTTAGAAGCGATGATTTTGTCCTCATAGATGAGATCTAGGCGGTAAGTGCCGCTTTTCTCGCCCATCAGCTCGTCTATTTTAACGCTGCCGAACTCATCGGTGTTTTGCGCGCGCGTGATGACCACAGTGCCGCTAGGATCGTAAATTTTAAATTTAATCGGCGTATTTTTTAAAGAGCTAAAATCGCGATTTTTCATCACGATCGTGCCTAAAAGCCGCTCATTCGGGCTTATCAGCTCGCTTGCGAGATAAACGAACGGACGCTTTGAAGTAATCGTTTTCTCGACGCTTGCTACGGCGTTATTAAATAGCACGAACGCATGTTCATCGCCTTTACTAATCTCGATAGAGCGCGGATTTTTGGCTAGAATTTCCATATTTTCTAATCTTAAAATTCCATCTCCGTCCGTTTTATCCTCTACGATTAGCTCGTTTTTATCGCTGTAAATTTTAACCTTCGCTCTGCTTAGCTCCTCGCCATTACTAAGCCTAGAAGTATAAATTAGCGCGCCGCGCTCAAGCAGCACCACTTGAGCCGTAATGTCGCTAAGATAGGCTACGCGCGAAACCTCTTGCATCTTTTCGCCCACTTTGTAAAACGCCGTGATTTTATAAATTCCATCCTCGTAGCCTTTAAAATCCATCGCGATTTTATGCTCCGCAACGGCGTTTTTAGCGCCTCCTATATCAAAGCTCTTAACCGCGATCTCGCTAGCTAGCCCACCTACACTATCTTCGTTGCTTTCAAAGTTTAAAAAATACCTAAAATTTTGCTCAGGGACCTTGGCAATCGAAATTTTAACCTCATTTACGTTTGAGCTTTTAAAAGCTAACGAAGCGGATTTTGGGATGAAATTTTTCTCGTCGCTAAAGGCTACGAAAGGCAGCCTATCGCCCATTTTTACGCTTTGCTTTATCTCGTCACGCAAGATATATGAGCTATCTCCGAAGCCCTTTAGCAGCCTAATCTCGTAGCTTTTATTTGGCATAAACTCGTCGCTTACTATATCTGCATAGTAGTAGCATGAAGGATCGTCGCTTTCGCCGCCCTCTTCATCTTCGTCATAATAATAATATCGCGGCTGAGTGAGGCTAAATTTACTCACGCCTGCGATTCTTACGTATTTGGCGGACAGCTCGTCCATATAGTTAGGAAAACACACTCTAGCTGCGAGCGAGCCGTCTTTTAGAGCCGCAGGGCGGATCTGCACGCCGCTTAAATTTGAAGCGTTAATGCTGTCGTTAAAAGGCTCCTCGTCCGTGCGCAACTCCACCGGATTTTGCAGCTTTGCGCCCGCTTTTGAGGTGAGAGATTCTATTTGCAATACGACGTTTTGCGCCTTAGGATCGAAGCTGAATAAAAAATTCCTATCATCGTGCGAGCTAAGCTCGTAGGATATATCGTTTTGGGCTAAATTCTGCGCGCGATAAATTCTAGTCGCTTGCTGTAACGCGTCTTTGCTAACCGCATCGTTAAATTTAATTGCCACTAGCCCCGGACGCAGAAGCGCGATATGCTCGGTGCTAAAAGGTTCTGTCTCGAACTCAAAGCGCACCCCGCGCGCCTCGCACGAATAATTAACCCCGGCGCTAAGCATCGGCTTTGGATAGAGCCTGATTAAGCTCTCGCTCACGCTTTCGTAGGTGCCCGTGATTTTGGGAGTGCATTTTAAGATCTGCTTTTGCGTGACGCTAAATCCACTGCCGTCCACCCCGCTAATCTCGTAAGCCCCGCTAGCGTATTTGATCTCTACGCCTGCGGCAAAGCTAGCCAAAGCGCAAAATAGCGCTGCGTTTAGTAGTTTTGTCTTCATAAAATTCCTTTGCAAAAATTTTACGAAATTATATACAAATTAACCTTTTATTTTCTTTCATTTACTCTAAAATTTGCTTTAGCGAAATTTGCATTTTCATCCAAGCAGCCAAGCTCAAAATCCCCTGCGCTGAGGTTAAGCGTAAAAGCCTCGCCGTTAGTGCGCGCAAAATATTCTCCCGTTTTAACTTTAGAATTTGCAGGCGCTAGGCTTTGCGTGATAAAATCTCGTGCCACAAAATTTTGCTGCGAGGAATTTCGATCCGCGAAATTTTTCGCTGTGAAATTTTGAGCCCCCGAATTTTGCTCTGTGGAATTTTGCAAGATAGAATTTTGCGACGCCAAATTCCGTGTAGTTGGATTTTTAGCTATAAAATTCCATTCTACAGAATTTTGCTTCGTAAGATTTTGTGATTTTACATTCTGCGACGCTAAATTTTGTCGCATAGAATTCTGTGCCGTAGAATTCTGTTCTGCAAAATTTTGCTGTGCTAAATTCTGCTTTAAATTATCTTGCTGCGCCACGCTAGAATGCTCGAAATCTAAATCCGTGGAATTCTCCCTCGTAAACGCGGTGGAATTTAGCGCTATAAACTCCCGTGAACCGCCGTTTAGCCTTATATATACCCGCTCGCCGAAAACCGCCGTGCACTGCACTTTAAGCCGCAAAAAGCCGTCTGCGCCGGTCTCGTAGGTTTTGGCGTTGATGTCGTTTAGCACGGGCTTTACGGCGGCAAATTTAGCCGCGCACCTTCCTGCGCGCACCTTTTGCGGATCGATCAGCCCGTGTTTTAGCAGATAAAAAAGCTCGCTCGTGCCGTAAATTTCGCACTCCTCGTTGAGCTCAACCCCATCTATAGTAAGATCATCGGCGCTTTGCGCGCACTCCTTTTCGCGGTACGCGTCGGTGCATACCCGCCGCAAGCTCACGCCCACGGGGCGCGCAAACTCCGTCTCGCCCAGCATGGCGGATTTATCGAGGAAGGCAAACATATTAAACGCCACTTTTGCGGCACTTACGCCGCCGCTAAGATCTCTAGTTTTGGAGCCGTCGAAATTTCCCAGCCAGACGCCGAGGGTAAATTTCGGCGTCAGAGCGACGGTGTAGAGATCGCGCGCATCGGCGCTCGTGCCCGTTTTAAACATCAGCGGCGGCGCGTTTAGGGTGTTTTGCCACACCGAGCCGAGGTAGGAGCGCGGCGCGTTTCTTAGCATCTGCGTTACGATATAGGCGCTCTGCGGAGTTAAAATTTGTATCTCATCGCCGATCTTTGCGCCCGCTATTTCGAGCTTTTGTAGCTTTCCGCCGTTTGCAAACGCGCTGTAAAGGCGAGCAAGATCCATTAGGCTCATCGAAATACTGCCAAGCGCGATACCTGCGCCGTAATAATCCTTGCTAAACTCCGCCAGATGCACGTTTGATAACATCTCATACAGCCCGTCGTCACCAAGCATCAAATTTAGCTTCACCGCAGGGATATTTAGGCTAAGACTTAGCGCGTCGGTCGCGCTCACCGCGCCCAAAAACCCCTGGTTGTAGTTGCGGGGCACGTAGCCTGCGAAGGTTATCGGCGCGTCGATCAGCTTCTTTGAAGGGGTGATAAGCCCGCGCTCAAGGGCTTTAGCGTAGATGAAGGGCTTAAGCGTCGAGCCTACGTTCTTTTGTGAGCGCACGCCGTCGTTTTGCCCCTCATTAGCGCTAAAATCGTGGCTGCCGACGTAGGCGATCACCCTCATACTTTCGTTATCGATCAGCACCGCAGCGCCGTTTCTAACGCCCTTATCGCGCAGGGATAGGATCTCGCTTTTCAAAAAGCCCTCAAGCGCGATCTGTGTTTTCAGATCCAAGCTCGAATAAATTTTACCCTCGCTTAGACGCGCAAGTTCCTGCGCTCGCGCAGCTTGCTCTTTATACTGCGCGCTCGCTTCGGAGCCTGCGGAATTTCCCCGCGCCTTGGCGTTTGGATCGGAATTTGCCTGCGATTCGGCGCCTGAAACGGAATTTGTCTGTATTTTGGCGCCTGGAGCAGAATCTGTCTGAGCACTAGCGTCCGAAACGGAATTTGTCTGTTCACTAAAATTTGCGCTCGACCGCTCGCTAGAGTTTGCATCTGCCTGCGGATTTTGCGGCGGATGCGCGGTATCTTGTCGATCGTTTAAATTTAGCTTTTGCGAATTTTGCGGCTCTTGGTGCGGATGTGCGGCACCGATGGCATTCTGCCGCTTGTTTAAATTCATATCCGCATTCGGATTTTGCGGCGAATACTCGGTTTGCGATTTATTTGAATTTGTATCTGCGCTAAAATTTTGCGGCAAACGCGCAGCGCCTTGTTGCTCGTTTAAATTTAGAC
>CAUSBF010000123.1:0-5394 GCA_963529595.1 uncultured Campylobacter sp. | reverse complement strand
GTTTAGTGAAAAGGTGACGATGAGGTTGCGCGGGATCTCGCGCTGCAGGAAAAACCGGATATTGTTCGACTTGCTTTTAAGCTCCAAAATCACGTTTTCATGTCGTGCCGCAAAATCGCATAATGCGCTTAAAATGCCGAAGCGATCGCCCCACATGAGCGAGTCGGAGCTCTGCCCTGTGCCGATGTGGTAGCTGCGCGCGGGATCGAGCCGCAAGCGCGCTAAATTTGCCGCGAAATTCTCGTCAAAGCCGATTTTCCCCTGCTTGTAAAAGGAGCCGATCGCGCAATAGGAGCAGTCAAAGCCGCACGAATTGACCGCATCGAGCGTCAGCAGATTGCAGCAGCGAGTGTTTTCGCTCGCCACCGGACAGCGGCCTAAAGCGATGCGATCTGCGCGAAAGGAGGAAATTTCAAATTTTTTCGGCGCGTAATCGCTTTTGAAGCTCGCGTATGAGTGCGGGCGCGACTTAAGCTCAAGCCAAGTCTCGCGCACGAAATTAAAAATTTGCTCGCCGCTTGGGGCTTTTCCTGTTTTATTAAAATTTAGCCCGCTCTGCTCGTCCGCAAGCAGCTCATAAACGGGCGTCTCGTCCCACGCCTCAAAATCGCTCGCAAACTCGGCAAGCTGCTTTTGTTGCTGAAATGAAAAGTGAAATTTCTCAAATAGCGCGTCCAAAAACGCGCTCGATCGCTCGCTCAGATTCACGCCAAACTGCGCGCCTAGCTCCTTTTTCGCCTCCGTCATCTTGCTCCGTTTCGTTTAAATTTTGCAAATTATACTTAAATTTTGTGCGCCGTCACTAAAAATCGTTGAAATTTCAGATCGCGCCGCAGAATAGTCGCTCGAAATAGCAGGCGTAAGCTAGCGTAATAGCGACGTTTAGGATCAAAATTCCGCCGAGCGCAAGCTTTTGCGGGATTTTTTTGACGCCCGTTCGGTAGTAATACGGTAGGGCGCAGAAAAACGCGGGCAGCACGAGCAGAGCGATACCTAGCGGTATGCCCGCACCGCCCACGCCTATCTCGGCACTGCGCACAAACTGCGCTATGGCAGGGAATTTATGAACAGCGAATATGGCCACTGCAAAGAGTAGCTGCACGCAGACGCAGTAAAATAGGTAACGCGCGCCTATTAGAACGTCTTTTAGCCATAGCCCGATACAGAAAAATACTAGCAAAAGAGCTAAAAAGACCAACAAGGGCGGATCCGCGAGCAGATCCGCCACGGCATACGCGCAAGCCGCGACGCACGCGCACGCCAAGAGGGTGAAATACAGATAAGAGCCTTTTATTTTCATCGTTTCTCCTGCGACTTTGCAATACCTTCTAATTCCGCGTCGTATTTGGCGTATGAAGCCAAAATTTCATCTCTCGGCTCGGTTTTTTGAATACGCTCTAGTAGTTAAATTTTACTCTTTATCGCGGCGCGGATTTGCGGCAGGCGCGCCTTTACGAGCTCATAGACGAAGCGTTTGCAAAGCCGCTCGCCGCGCAAATGATCGCTTACGATCTTCATCATCGCCCACGGCACACCCGCGCGCTCGCAAGCACTAACAAAAAGCGCGCTCTCCATATCGTAAAGCCTGATACCGCGATTTGCACACCCGTAGGTAGCGTCTTTTGCCGTGCACGGCGTATTTTGTGTTGCTCGTACTGCGGTATTCGTCGCGACGCTGCGCCCACCTACCGCGATTTGTGAGGGTTTTACGCTCGCTAAATTTTGCGCCTCGACCTGCGTTAAGCTTTGTATTTCAGTCCGCGTCGCGTCGGGCGTGAAATTTTTTGTATCTGCCGCGCCGTTCGCCCTTTGCGTTAGGGCTTGTGCGTTTATCTCGCCGCACGCCTTGATCGCTGCGATATTTGCCTCACCGCTCCGTTCCGCTGCGTTTAAAATTTTAGGCTCTCTTACGCAGATTAAATTTGCCCGCAGCTTACCGTCCAAACTCGCGCCGCAAAATTCCTGCTCGCAAACGTTTTGAAATTTTAGAGCCCGCGCGCTGTGTTTCCCAACCTGCGAGCGATAAAATTTCGATCCGTCCTCGCCGTAAAATTCCTGTGCTGCCGTGCCGTCAAAGTAAAACGCCTCGCCGATTTGCACATTTGTATCCTCGCAGCCGCAGACGCCTATGTTTAGCGCAAAGTCCACGCGCCGCGAAAGTAAAATTTCGCCGAAGCGCTCTGAATTTTGCGCGGAGCTAAAATATGAAATTTTAAAATTTTCAGCTGCATTTAGCGTAGAACCGACCTCTGCATCGCCGCTGCAGAGCGTGCCCGCATCCGAACGGAACCCAAATTTTAGATCCGCACCGTATCGATTCTCACGGAGTTCGCGCCCGAATTCTGCGTCTGTATCGGCACGGCGAACAAATTCCGCGCCGGGTTTGCTCTTAAATTCTGTTTTTATGCCGCCTGCAGCGCCCGCTTTAAATTTAGCTCCAAACCTCACGCCGCAGATGTATAGAAGCATCTGCTCGCCAGCGAACAGATCGCCGCTACGAGTAAGTTTAAAACTCTCGATTATCGCTTGAGCTTCGCAGCGCAAAGCCGTGCAGATTAGTATCATCGCCGCCCCTTCCAAAAGCGCAATTTTAACAATTTGAGCTATAATGTAAGATTAATTTGGCACAAAAGGGCAAAAATGAACGATCTCATCACCATCACGGGCGCACGCGAGCACAATCTGAAAAATATAAATTTGCAAATTCCAAAGGATAAACTCGTCGTTTTTACAGGTCTTAGCGGCAGCGGCAAGAGCACGCTGGCGTTTGATACGCTATATGCCGAGGGGCAGCGTAGATACGTCGAGAGCCTAAGCAGCTACGCGAGGCAGTTTTTAGACCGCGTAGGCAAGCCCGATGTCGATAAGATCGACGGTCTGACGCCTGCGATCGCGATCGATCAAAAAACGACGTCGAAAAACCCGCGCTCGACGGTCGGCACGATCACCGAAATTTATGACTATCTGCGCCTCTTATATGCGCGCGTGGGGGTGCAGCACTGCCACAAATGCGGCAAGCCGATCTCAAAGATGAGCTCCAGCGACATCATCGCCGAGATTATGAAGCTGCCGCGCGGCGCAAAGGTGATCTTGGGCGCGCCCTTGGTGCGTGAGAAAAAGGGCAGCTTCGCCGATATGTTGCAAAGCTTGCGCGAGCAGGGCTACGTGCGCGCTCAGATCGACGGCGTACTGGTGCGGCTGGATGAGGAGATCGAGCTGAGCAAGACGAAAAAACACTCGATCAAGGTCATCATCGACCGTACGATCATCGACGAGGAAAATTCCATCCGTATCGCAAGCGACGTCGAAAAGGCGCTCAAGCTCAGCTTCGGCGAGCTTGAGGTGGAGATCGCAAACGCCGCCGAGCTTGGACTCGCGCAGAGCCTGATCCACTACAGCGAGCATATGGCGTGCTTTGATTGTAAAATTTCATTCAAGCCGCTCGAGCCGCTCGCGTTTAGCTTCAACTCCCCAAAGGGCGCGTGCGAGAGCTGCGACGGGCTGGGGATAAAATTTAGCCTCGATCTGGGCAAGATCATCAACGAAAACGCCTCGATCGAGGGCGGCGCGATCAAGGTAATGTCGGGATTTAACAAGAGCTATTACTATAAATTTCTGCTCGGGTTTTGCGAGGCAAACGGCATAAACGTCAAAATCCCGTATGCAAACTTAAGCGAGGAGCAAAAAAAGCTGATCCTCTACGGCAGCGTCAAAGAGATCGATTTTTACTGGAAAAAACATAAGCTCGTGCGAAAATTTGAGGGTGCGATCAAATACGCTTACGATCTGCTCAAAAACGAAAGCGATCTGGACGATTATATGAGTGAAAAAATTTGCCCCGACTGCGGCGGGCTGCGCCTGCGCCCCGAAAGCCTAGCCGTAAAGGTCGCAGATAAGGGCATCGGCGACGTAATAAATATGAGTATCGCAGACTGCGTGGAATTTTTCAGCGACGAGAAGCGGTTTTCAAATTTAAGCGAAAAGGACGCGCAGATCGCGGCGCCGATCCTAAAAGAGATCAACGAGCGGCTGTTTTTCTTAAAAGACGTAGGGCTTGGATACCTTACGCTGGGGCGCGATGCGCGCACCATCAGCGGCGGCGAGGCACAGCGTATTCGTATCGCAAGCCAGATCGGCTCTGGTCTTAGCGGCGTGATGTACGTGCTCGACGAGCCTAGCATCGGGCTTCACGAGCGCGATACGCAAAAGCTCATCAAGACGCTGCGAAGCTTGCAAGAAAAGGGAAATTCCGTAATCGTCGTCGAGCACGATAAAAAGACGATCGAGGCGGCGGACTTCGTCGTAGATATCGGCCCTGGGGCGGGCAATCTAGGCGGCGAGGTCGTATTCGCAGGAGACGTCGCTCATCTGCTTAAAAGCAATACGCAAACCGCGCTGTATCTGAACAACCAAAAGGAGATAAACTACCAAAAGCACCGCAAGCAGGAGCTTTGGCTAAGTATCAAAAACGTAAATATCAATAACATCCACGGCCTTTGCGCAAAATTTCCGCTGCGAAATTTAGTCGGTATCACGGGCGTTAGCGGTAGCGGCAAGAGCTCCTTGGTGCTGCAAACCATCCTGCCTACCGCGCTCGAGGAGCTAAATCGCGCTAGGAAAGTGCACGCGGTAAAGGGCGCTAAAATTTCCGGGCTTGAGAGCTTAGATAAAGTGATCTATCTGGATCAAACCCCGATCGGACGCACTCCGCGCAGCAATCCTGCGACCTACACGGGGGTGATGGACGAGATCCGCGCGCTTTTTGCCGCGACGAAGGAAGCGCAGCTGCGCGGATATAAGATCGGTCGCTTTAGCTTCAACGTCAAAGGCGGGCGCTGCGAAAAATGCGCGGGCGAGGGCGAGATCACGATCGAGATGCACTTCCTGCCCGATATCAGCGTCGTTTGCGACGTCTGCCACGGCACGAGATACAATGCGCAGACGCTTGAAATTTTATACAAAAACAAAAGCATAGCCGACGTTTTGGCGATGAGTATCGACGAGGCGCTCGAGTTTTTCAAAGCCGTACCTAAAATTTATCAAAAGCTAAAGACGCTTGCGGACGTCGGGCTCGGCTACGTTTCGCTCGGACAGCCCGCCACGACGCTTAGCGGCGGCGAGGCACAGCGCGTCAAGCTCGCCAAGGAGCTAAGCCGCACCGACACGGGCAACACGCTATATATCCTAGACGAGCCCACGACGGGGCTACATTTTGCAGACGTAGATCGCTTGGTGGCGGTACTGCACCATTTGGTCGATCTGGGAAATTCCGTCTTCGTAATCGAGCATAATCTGGACGTCATCAAAAACTGCGACTACCTCATCGATATGGGGCCCGAGGGCGGCGAGGGCGGCGGACAGATCGTCGCTTGCGGCACCCCAGAAAAGCTTGCG
>CAUSBF010000122.1:0-5430 GCA_963529595.1 uncultured Campylobacter sp. | reverse complement strand
CATTACCACTCGCCGCTTGGTAAAATCACGCTCGCGGGCGATGGAGCGGGGCTTTGCGGACTGTGGTTCGAGGGCGAGAAATATACTACGCGCACGCTCTCGCGGCAAGCAACATGGACGGCAAATTCTGCATGCGCGATATTGCGGCGTTGAAAAAGAATGATACTGCGGCAAAAGCGGCGAGCGGCGCGGACGTAAAATTCTGCGCACGCACACTTATAGAGAGCGAAAAATTCTTCACGCGCAATTTTGCGGCTCAGGATGCGGGCAAAAAATCTCGCGCGACAAATCTTTCGGCGCAAGGCGGGAGCGGAAATTTTTGCGCGAACGAGCAAAGCGGGTACTTTGAGGAGAAAAACCTAGCCGTTTTCGATCAAACCAAGCGCTGGCTCGATCTGTATTTTAGCGGACGCGAGCCGGGTTTTACGCCCGCTCTAAATCCCGTGGGTTCGGCGTCTAGGCGCGCCGTGTGGGAAATTTTGTTTAAAATTCCATACGGAAAAACCACGACCTACGGGCGAATCGCGCGCGAAATCGCCGCGGCGCGCGGGCTAGCGAAGATGTCTGCGCAAGCCGTGGGCGGCGCCGTAGGGCACAACGAGATCTCGATCATCATCCCATGCCACCGCGTCGTAGGCACGCACGGCAGCCTCACGGGCTATGCGGGCGGCATCGATAGGAAAATCAAGCTGCTGCAGCCAGGGGGCGTCGATATGCGAGGGCTTTTCACGCCCCTTCAAATAGCACCGCGCCGTAAGAATGCGGTAGCGCGCCCAAGGCCCAAAAAGCTAGCCGGATAGCAAAGCTGCGCAAGATGGGGCCTGCCGTCAAAAGGACGATAAGCGTTGCGAGCCGTATTACTAAATGAGCCTAGCTACGCCGCTCAAACGGCGCACCGCCCGAAACTCAAATCGACGCACCGCAAAACATCCCGCACCGATGCGCTCATAGAGCGGATTGAACAAATTTTAAAATTTCGCCCCTTTTTCTCCGCTTCCCGCAGAAGCCGCATCGATTTAAAATTTTAACGTGCCGAGGACGGACAGATCGGCCGCTGCAAAATTTGCGATAATCAAAATCTATAAGCGGTGCCGAAACGGGCGCGAAAGCCTGCAGCGAAAAAACTAATAGGCGGCGTCGCATCTGCTTCGTAAAACTACGGCGGGGCCGATTGTCCAGGAGCTCGCTTGAATTAGCGTTTTAAGCCGCCGCGCGAAAAAGATGAAATTTTATCTTTTCGCGTATGATGATTTGCGCCGCATTTATAAGCAAATAAAGCTCGCGGGCTCTTGGCGGCCGGCAGCGCTGCTGCTCCGCCGCTTAAATCGGTGCGGATATAAAATTTTATAAGTTAAAATTCCATGCCGCGGACAATTCAAAATTTCGCGCTTCGAATGACCCGTAAATTCCGCACCGCACAGGGGCAATAAAATTCCATGCCTAACACTCCCAGCGGTGTTTTTTCATATCAACGCGCTCGCCTCTAAATTCCACGCCTTCGGCCTCTAGCAGTTCACGCTGAGCCGCAAAGCTTGCCGCCAAGGCGCCCGCGTGATTTACGACGCGGTGACACGGATAGTCGCCGTAGAGCTCCGCCTGCGAGAGCACGCGCCCCACGAGCCGCGAGTGAGCGGGCAGCCCGATCAGGCGCGCGATCTGTCCGTATGATGCCACCCTGCCCGCGGGGATCTCCTCCACGACCGATAAAATTTCATAGATCAAATTTTGCGTCAAAACCATGGCGCGATTATACTCTTTCGCGTTTAAATTTGGGCGAAAATTCGCTAAATTTAACCTCGTGTCGGCGCCATGAATTTCATTAAATTTAGCCGCGTTTTTAAATTTTACGACGCGGCGCCTCGCCGAATTTGAAATTTAGTAGTTTTAAATTTTACCCTGCCGAGACCTGCGCGCAAGCAAAATTTAAACCGTATATTCAGCCCCTCTTTATATGTAAAGGAATATAATTTCAAAACAGATATCAACTTTGATTAAAGGAGAAAAGATGCAAAATCAAAGACGAGACATACTAAAGGTAGCCGCTTTGGCGGCGGGCGCTGCGATGCTCGGTACGAGCGAACTAGCTGCGAGCGAAAAGGCGTTTAAGCTCTCTAAGCGCGATCATAGCAAGCAAAGAGCGTTGCTGCTCTCAAGCTCGGGCTACAAAGACACGAAGTATCTATCGCACGCGGTGTCGTGGATCGGTAAATTTGCGCAGGAGAACAACCTCGCGGGCAAAAAGATCGTTTTCATCCCTTACGCAAGCCTACGCAGGAGCTACGACGAATATGAGAAGCGCGTCAAAGAGGCGCTTGCGAGCTTAAACTTAAACATCGTCGGCGTCCATCACGCTAAAAACGCCGTGAAGGAGGTCGCGAGCGCGGATTGCATATTCGTAGGCGGCGGCAACACCTTCAAGCTCGTGCACGATATGTACGAAAACGAGCTCATCGCTCTGATTAGCAAAATGGTCGAGGACGGCACGCCGTATATCGGTTGGAGCGCGGGCTCGAATGTCGCGGGCGCTACGATGATGACGACGAACGATATGCCGATCATCGAGCCTGAGTCGTTTAATACCTTCAACATCTTCCCACACCAGATCAATCCGCACTTCATCTCGGGCAAGCCTGTGGGGCACAACGGCGAGAGCAGAGAGGAGAGGCTGGAGGAATTTTTGATCGCTAATCAAAAATCGACCGTTTATGCGATGCCGGAGGGTACGGCGTTTTGGCTTGAGGGCGAGAAGGCGACCGTGCTAGGGCCTGCTGCGGTGCTAAAGATGAACTACAACAAAAAGGTCGAGTTGATCAAGCCGGGAAGCTCGTTTAAGTATTGATCGCACCCGCTTAAATTTAGCCGAGAGGTGCGCCAGGCGGCACCGCTAGTTTGAATGCGCTAATCGGTTAAATTTCAGTTGCGGCGCTCGGCTAAATTCGGGCGCCGCTTTTTAAATTTATGCGGCAAAGCGCGCTACTTATGTGGACGCATGGTCAAAAGATAAGCATCGATTTAAAGCGGCGCGCGATCGCCGAAGCCATAAAGAGTAAAATTTAAAAGAGGAGATAAAATGCCCCGCGTCCGCCTTCTTATGTCGCTTTTACCTCATACATCGCGGACATCCTTGCCGGCTGCGGCGCTACGGTATATTTGCAAAAAAGAGCGCTTATGGCGCCGCCAAAACCGGTTCGAATGACCTCTGAAACTTAACCGACCTGAGGCAAAGCTTAAAATTTTTATCTCGCCGGAATCGCCGCAAGAGCCCGAATTGCCTGCAAAGGTATTTTACGACGATATGTATCGAAGCATCATAAAAGGCATGGGCGGGCGGGAGACGCAGGAGGCTATAGAGATGATCGCGCTGCGGCTCGTCGCAAAAAATCAGGGCGCGGCTACTTGGGGAAATTTTCTCCGGAAATAAACTCAAAAACGACGAAGCGATCGGTCGCGGGCTTAGCTGCGGCGCTTATTTTTACAAAGATTATTTTTACGCGAAGCGCTGCGCGGACGGTAAAATTTTAAAATTTGATCCAAACGACGACAAACTGCCGAATATTACGACGCCGTAAACGGGCGGCATCGCTAGCGCGAGCAAAGGCGGCGCTTACGCAAAAAAGTGCTGCTTGAATCACGCGCGCTTTTAGAATTTAATCGTTTTCCCGTTTAAACGGCTTGGTTATGCAAGAAAAAGCGGCATCGCTCGCACAAGGGCGTCCATGTAAGCAAAAATCGCTCCGCCGCATCGTAAGCCGCACGATCTCAAAGCCGCCTTCGCCGCCGCTAGTTTGCGCCGCTTCGCAGACGGCTCGCAAAGGGCTATAAATTTAAAACGCCTGCAAAATTTAAGCGTTTAGCCACTATAAACGTATCCACTCAGACGCCACATTAGGCTTCGTTGCAGGCGCAAATTTAAACGGCAGGGCACAAGCAAATTAAATCCTGTAATGATCGCAGCTAGGCTTACGCTCCTCGCATTTAGCGCCGCTTTTACCGATCGCAAGCGAGCAAAGCGGCGAGTATCCCTCGGGAATGCCCGCACGAGCTGCGAGAACAGGCTCGTCAAAAAGCGTAACGACGACTGTATTTATCGGGCACGAAGTAAGCTCAAGCGAGGTTGCGCGAAGCTGCATATTTTGCATCACAGAACCCATCGCCCAGTAAATCCCGCGGTGTAGGTTTTCAAGCTTGGCGCCTTCGCATTCCTTCGGCAGTTCCGTCGCGAGTTTACCCGAAAGCAAGATAAGAACGGGCGCGCCGTAAAGCGTAGTTTTGGTTTTCATCCCCATGTTTTCAAGCATTTTGCCGAATTTCTTAACGGCCGCCGCATCAAGCTCGCGCAAAAGATCTTTGTCCGTAATAACGCTTATGCGAGCGTCCTTCGTGGTAAAAAGAGCGGGCGCCAGATACGCTGCCTCCAAAATCGCCTGGATTTCCTCTTTTGACGGGACTTCGGCGTTAAATTCGCGCACGCTTCGACGCTTTTTCATAGCTTCGAGTAGTTGCATTTTCTCTCCTTAAATTTGATTTTATATTTCAGGCTCGCCGCGCTTTACTCAAGCGCCCGCGAGCAGCCGTTTAGCCTAGTATTTTTTTCACGCACGCTTTTATCTGTTCAAAGCTAGCCGTCGGCTCAAATCTCGCTACGACTTCGCCGTTTCTATCCACTACGAATTTCGTAAAATTCCATTTCACGCCGTCGCCTTCTAAAATTTCGGGGAAGTTGCTTTTTAGCGATTCTTCAAGTTTTGCGCTTAACGGATGGGCTGCATCAAAGCCTTTAAATCCCTGTTTTGAAGTTAGAAATTTAAACAGCTCTATCGCGCTCTCGCCGCGCACGTCGCCTTTTTTAAATAGCTCAAACGTTACGCCAAAATTTAGCTTGCAATTTTGCTCTATCGTCTCGTCGTCGTCGGGTTCCTGATGAGCGAAATTATCGCTAGGAAAGCCCAACACGCAAAGTCCTTTGTCTTTAAACTCCTGATTTAGCGCCTCAAGCTCCTCGTATTGGTTCGTAAAGCCGCATTTACTGGCCGTATTTGCGATGAGCAACACCTTACCGCGGTACTCGCCTATAGATTTTTGCTCGCCTCTGCCTGTAATTACGTTAATGTCGTAGATTTGCATTTTTTCTCCTTTGTGGCACTTTTCGCCTTAAAATTTTGGATGGATTTTAGCGAGCGAATGTGTTCTTAGTGTGTTCTTTTGCGATTTTAAAAATTTATCTGCCGTCCCATTCGCCGCTCCTGCATTAAATTTGCCGAATTTTAACATAATTCGGCCGCTTACTTGCAGCACGAACGATCTTTTTGATCGGCTCATTACGAACACGGACGAGCCTGCGCGGCGCCGCATAAATTCGTAGCGCAGCGTGAAATTTCCGTCCGATTTGCAAAGCTCGGGTTTGAGCTTAAATTTAAAAAACCCATCTCG
>CAUSBF010000121.1:0-5433 GCA_963529595.1 uncultured Campylobacter sp. | reverse complement strand
TTGGAAATCGCGCCTTTTTGATACAGCTCATAAAGCGCATTGACCTTTTTCAGACGCTGTTCGTAGTCGTCCTCCTCCGTCTCGCTTGCAAAAGCATTTAAATCTTCCACCCAAATTCCTACGAAAAATATATCTAGCAAAATCCAAATTCCCCAAATCGCCCAAAATAAAAAGCCCACCAAAAACCATAGTGTAAAGCTCCCTAGCCAAAATAGCGCGATTTGAGCAAATCCGCTGATAAATTTGCCGCAGTAAATTCTATGCAGTCCGCCACCGATCGGCATAGCTGCGATCCACGAAAACGTACCTAAAAACCAAAGCGCGTAAGCGATGTAATTATTTCTCTTCATTTTTCTCCTTTTTTGCGGCGCGTAAGCCCTGAAAAATAAAAATCACTACGGCCAGATCTATCATCACGTCGGCAAAATTAAATACCGCAAACTCAAACCACTTATGCCACGCGACGTAATCCACGACGCCACCGCGAATGAAGCGATCAAGTAAATTTGAGCAACCTCCCGCAAGCATTAGCGCAAATGGCATCCAGTGCTCGCAAAAGAGCTTTTTATGACAAAATACATACGCTGCAAGCGCTGAGATCAGCGCGATCTGGATAAATTTTAAATTTTCACCCAAAAAGGCAAACATCGAAAACGCGACGCCGCGGTTAAGCGTAAGCTCTAGCGAAAAAAACTCCCCCTGCCACGAAAAGCCGTTTAAAAACAGAAGTTTGATCGCTTGATCGATCGCAAAGATCACCGCAAAAAGCAGGATAAATTTAATACAGGTCTTAGCCATCTTACAATCCAAATTTAAATATGTAAAGCCTGCGTTTTTTACCCGCGTTTTTCATGTTGAGCGGACAGCTTGCCGCGCCGTAAAATTTTACCGTAACGCTACTCATTTAGGGCTTTGGCAAAAAATTTCTCGACCTCGTCCATTCGCTTTTGCAGCAGTTTTTCGTTTTTGCCCTCGATTAAGAGGCGGATAACGTTTTCGGTGCCGGAGTAGCGAAAGAGCGAGCGGATCTTGTCCGCCTTAAGGCTTGTTTCAAGCTCCTTTAACCCTTTTAATTTTTCAAGCGGCTTTTTATCCGAAATTTTTAAATTCTTTAAAATTTGCGGATAGGGCTTAATCATCCCCGAAAATTCGCTTGCCTTCTTTTTCATATCCAGCATGCAGGCGGCGAATTGCAGCGCGCTTGCGATGCCGTCGCCCGTTTTGGCGTAATCGCCGAAGATTACGTGCCCGCTCTGCTCGCCGCCGAAATTTGCGCCTAGCTCGTGCATCGTCTCAAGTACGAATTTATCGCCTACATTGCAGCGATGAAGCGCGATGTCGTGTTTAGCTAAAAAATCCTCCAGCGCAGAATTACTCATCACTGTGGCTACCATTTTATTGCCTGCTAAGCGATTTTTTCCTTTCAAATAGACTGCTAAAATTCCAAGTAGCGCGTCGCCGTGGATGATCTCGCCGTTTTCATCCACGACTACGAGCCTATCAGCATCCCCGTCGAAGGCAAAGCCGACATCGGCGCGTAATCTTTTGACCTCCGAGGCTAAATTTTGCGGGCTTAGCGCGCCGCAAGCATCATTAATATTTTTGCCGTTAGGCTCGTCGCCGATGACGATAGTTTCGGCTCCCAGCTCATTAAATACCGTAGGTGCGACCCTGTAGCTTGCTCCGTTTGCGCAATCAAGCACGACGCGAAGCCCGTGTAGCGTCTTTTGCTTCGGAAATGAATTTTTAATATGCACGATATATCTGCCGATGACGTCGTCCACGCGCTTTGCAGCGCCGATTTGCATCATTTTTGTGCGCGCTTCGGCGATGAGCTCGTCGTTAAAATAAATTTTTTCGATCTGAGCTTCCTCTTTTTCGTCGAGTTTAAAGCCCTCGCTGTTGAAAAATTTAATGCCGTTGTCGTAGTATGGATTGTGGCTCGCGCTTATCATAATGCCCGCGTCGCCGCGCATATCCTCCGTAAGAAAGGCAATCGCAGGAGTAGGCATCGGTCCGATCTGGCGGACGTTGTAGCCCACGGAGGTAAGGCCCGCAACGATCGCTGTTTCTATCATATAACCGCTTCTGCGAGTATCTTTGCCGACTAAAATCATATTCGTAACGGAATTTTTCCTAAAATAAATTCCCGCTGCCATCGCTACGCGCATTGCAAGCTCGGCGGTTAGAAATTCTCCCGCTTTGCCTCGTACGCCGTCCGTCCCGAAAAGTTTCATTATCAAATCCTTGTATAAAAATCGGGAAATTCTACCAGAAAAAGTTTAATCTTAATAAATTTAAACTATATTTAAATTTTACTTAAATTAAGCGTCGATTAAATATTTTTTACGTATAATCGCAGGTTCAAATTTAACCGAAAAGGAACGTTATGGCAAATCACAAATCCGCCGAAAAACGCGCGAGACAAACCATAAAAAGAACGGAGCGAAATAGATTTTATCGCACCAGAGTAAAAAATATCACAAAAGCCGTAAGAGAGGCGGTCGAGAGCAAGGATCTAGACGCAGCGACTCAGGCTCTAAAAACGGCTAATGAAAGCTTTCACAGCTTCGTAAGCAGGGGCTTTTTGAAAAAACAGACCGCGAGCAGAAAAGTAAGCCGCCTAGCCAAACTCGTAAATTCTTTAAAAACCGCCGCGTAAGCGCCCCTTACGTATAAAATTTAAATGCTAGCCGATAAACTAAAGCCCTTTTTGGATCGCTATGACGAGCTTTCGCGCATGCTTAGCGATCCCGCAGTTACTGCAGATATCGCTAATATGACTGCGTTATCCAAGGAGCAGCGCAATATCGAGCCGATCAAAGAGGCGGCTAGCGAGTATCTTAAAATTTTAAATCAGATCGAAGAGAACAAAGCTCTGCTAAGCGATGCCGATCTCGGCGAGCTAGCCAAAGAGGAGCTTAAAAGCTTAGAGAGCGAAAAGCCGCAGCTTGAAGAAAAAATCAAAATTTTACTGCTTCCGAAAGACCCCAACGACGATAAAAATATCTTTTTAGAGATTCGCGCCGGTACGGGCGGCGATGAAGCGGCGCTGTTTGCGGGCGACCTGCTCGGCGCGTATCTGCGCTACGCCGATCTTCGCGGCTATAAATGCGAGATCGTAAGCACTAGCGAAGGCAGCGTCGGCGGCTATAAAGAAGCGATCCTGCTCGTAAAGGGCGCGGGAGCGTATTCGCGGCTGAAATTTGAAGGCGGCACCCATCGCGTGCAGCGCGTCCCCGAAACGGAGAGTCAGGGCAGGGTGCATACCTCTGCAATCACCGTCGCCGTAATGCCCGAGATCGAGGATAGCGAGATACAGATCAATCCAAACGACCTTCGCATCGACGTTATGCGTAGCTCCGGCCACGGCGGGCAGTCCGTAAATACCACCGATAGCGCCGTTCGCATCACTCACATCCCGACCGGTTTAGTCGTCACCAACCAAGACGGCAAGGACCAGCACAAAAACAAAGAAGCTGCGATGAAGGTGCTAAAGGCGCGCCTTTACGATATGCAGGAGCAGGAGCGCTTAGAGAAAGAGCGCAAAGATCGCAAGGATCAGGTAGGCACCGGCGATCGCTCGGGGCGAATTCGTACTTACAACTACCCGCAAAACCGCATCAGCGACCACCGCATAAATTTAACGCTCTACCGCCTGGATGCGATCATGGCGGGCGGCTTGTTCGACGAGATCATCGATCCGCTAATCGCGCACTCTCAAGCCGAAGCGATCGCAAACGCGGGCTATTAAGCCTTTTAAATTTAGACCTTGCAGCTGCCCGCTTTACCGAATTTCGCCTCAATTAAAAGTACCAAGATGAAGAAAATTTTTTCGTCGTTAAACTTCGCAAGCTCGCGCAGGCCTTGATCTGCGCTTATGAGCTTGATACCGTTTGATTTCAAAATCTCAGCGAGCTCGTCCGGCTCAAAGCCCATTTTACCAGCGATTTCTCTGATATTATAGTGCTCGATCGCGCCTATGATGCGGTCCATATTACAAAAGCCGGGATTTTTGCGGCTCAAAACCACGTCTAAAAACTCGCCCCAGAGCTTTACGAGCTTCTTTCGCCTTGTGATTATATGCAAGATCGCGACGCAAAGCAGACCCAATCCCGCGATCTTATGCAGGCTCATCCACGTCTCGTCATATTCGCCGCGCGCGAAATTAGTGCCAGAAAAGCCCAAAATGCAAAGCGCGCAGCCTAGCAACACGATGAGCGCAAATTTATAGACAATCCCCGCTTTAAACATAAAATCTCCTTGCTTCGTTTTAAAATTTATCGGCTTAGGCGTAGCGCCCGCGAACGCTACGGCGGCGCTACATCCCATCGGTCGCCGCTATCGTATCGCCTCGGCGTTGTTGCGCCGCCCGCACCGCTGCTTCACTTATACGCTCTGCAGGTCGCCATCGTCGTATCGCGGCGTTTGCGCTACTTGCACTGCGCTTTACCTATATACGCATGCTGTCGATCGCGGTTGCCATATTGCGGCATTTTATGCTGTCGCCGCCGCAATCACGCCGCGCCCTTGTGCTGCCGATCCGCCGTCACGGCCGCGCTACTCGCTTCGATCGTAGCGCCGTTATGATGATGATTTGCCCAAGCGAAGGTTATGTCATACGATGCCGAGTAGGCACGTATTGTCGCTCCGCTTCTCGACTACGGCGTGCCGTCTACGCCGCCGATGTGTTACGCGCCATCCGACGCGCTACTGACTTATCGCGACGCCCGCGCATCGCGCCGCTGCCGTAGCCCGTTCATTTAGCACGCCGTTATGCTACCGATCGCGGCTCGGTTTAAAATTTTATCTAGGCGCCGTCTTCTTGGCAGATCATTTTGCGTTTAAATTCTACGGACTTAATTTCGCGCAAAATCACGATCGCGCGCTGGCTATCGACCTCCAAGCCGCTCGCCGCGCCGTAGTGCCTGCCCGCCGCCGACTGTGTGCGAGCGCCTAGCCGCGCGGGTGCCGATGCCCATATATGCGAACACTTGCGCTTCGGCTAAATTTTATCGCCGCTTAATATAAACAAGTAATTTTAATAAATCTGGATTTAAAAAGATATGAATTTAAAGGCGAAATCCCTGCGGCGTGAAATTTAAAGGGCCGAATTTAAAGCTCTATAGTCCGCTCAAATATGTCCTCAAGCCCCGTTTGATGCACGATCGCTAGCATGCCGAGGCTAGACATATCCGCACGCAGACCCAGTAGCAGCTCGCGTGCCGAGGCCGGATCAAGCGCGGACGTGATCTCGTCTGCGAAAACAAAGCTCGGCTTGTGGTAATGAATACGTGCGAAACTAAGCCGCTGTGCCTCCCCGCCGCTTAAAATCTTAACGTAATCGGCGCGCGAGTTTAGCAAGACAGAAAAATAATTAAACCAAAACTTGCCTAAAAATTTTAAAAAATACGCCTAGTCTGCCTTGCGCGT
>CAUSBF010000120.1:0-5490 GCA_963529595.1 uncultured Campylobacter sp. | reverse complement strand
TCTATATCTTTAATTTTAAATTCCACCGGAAGCGCGAATTTTTGCAGCACTTCACGGATCTGCTCCTCCTGTTCGCCGCTTAGTTTACCGAGGCGACGCGCTAGCGCATTTGCCATCACCATGCCGATCGCCACAGCCTCGCCGTGCAAAAATTTTTTATAATCAGTAATTTTTTCGATAGCGTGAGCAAAGGTGTGTCCGTAGTTTAACACTGCACGCACGCCGCTTTCGCGCTCGTCGCGAGCTACGACGTCTGCTTTGATAGCCACGCAGCGCGCGATTATATGCGAAATTTCATCGGCGCTTTTCAGATCGTGCGTCTCAAAAAATTTAAATAGCTCAGCATCAAAGCATACCGCCATCTTTACGGCCTCCGCAACGCCTGCGGCAAACTCTCGCGCAGGAAGCGTCGATAAAAATTTGCTCTCGCAATAAACCGCGCGCGGCTGGTAAAATGAGCCGATTAAATTTTTGCCGAAACGATTATTTACGCCTGTTTTACCGCCGACGCTCGCATCTACTTGCGCTAGCAAGGTCGTAGGTATATTGATAAAATCGATACCACGCTCATAAATGCTCGCGCAAAAGCCCGTTATATCGCTAATGACACCACCGCCAAGAGCGATGAGCGTGCTTTTGCGATCAAGCTTGGAGCCAAAAAGCTGCTCTAAGATTTGCTCCACGCTCGCGGTATTTTTATACTCCTCGCCGTCTGGGATCGTGATGATAAATTTTTGCTCGCAATCTAGCCGCTGCAGTAAGAAATCAAGCCACAACCCGCCTACTTTTGGATTTGTCACGATAGCGACCTTACCGCTAAGTTTTAAACTATGCAATTCGTCGATAAAAACGCTGTATTTTTTGTCTAAATTAAGATCGATTTTCATACGCTAGCCTTTGATTTTTGGGTAATTGTAACATAAATTTCGATTACTTTTCATACCCGTAATCGCTCGGAACGAAAATTTGATGATTTTTGCCGAGTTTAAAATACATCTGATCCAAATCCTGATTGAAAATAGATGTAAGCTTGCGCGCCAAAATTCTATCATTAAATGGCACGAACTGCAGCAGATCTCGCTCGCTGCCTAGCGCTAAAATCGGATTTTGCCGCTCGCAAGGAATCACGAATAAACTTTGCTTAAAAAGCTTCGATAAGCTCACGTAGCTTTGCGCAAACTCGCCCTTTTCGCTCTCGCCGAAAAGATACAAATACACGTCTAGCCCTAGCTGCGAGCTGATGTCAAAGACGATGCTTGATTCCTCGCGCAGCCGCTCGCCGGCACTTAGCACGACACTTTTACGCACATCTTTTAGCTCGCCCTCTCCAAGGCTTAGCACCGGAATTTCAAGCGCTTTAAGTGCTGCTTTTTTCGCCTCGAAAACTCCGCTTGAGCAAACTACCAAGCCTGCTTTATTTTCGCTCACGTCGCGCTTTAAATTTAATTCGCCCGAGTAATTGATGAGAATTTCAAATTTATCCCGCTCACACAGAGCTTTAAGCTCGCTAAAAGCGTCGTTTAGCAAAGGATTTAAAATTCGCAGATAAATTTTATGATTTCTAATATGCAAATCCAAAAACTCAAGCGCCCTAACCGTCCTAGCTATCTCGTCGCCGCTCATTTTTTTCATATCGATTAGCGCGAAAATATTTAGCCCAAACGGCGATGGAAATTGCCCGCTTTGCTTTTTTACTTCAGCAAACACCGCTCGCAGCGCACTAGGCTCACCAACGACTAAGATCGTATCATTCGGATATATCCGCGAGCTGGGCGTCGTTACGATGTAATTGTTGTGGCGGTAAATCATCGGAATTTGATATTTGGCATTAGAAAGCGTGCTGATTTTTTTATACGCGAACGAGCTTCCTACAGGCACTTTTACCTCCATTATCTCTCCGCGTCCAAGCCCGATATTATCAGCAAAAACGGGGCTATCGGGCAAAAAGCCGATGAAGCGCGAAGAATTTAGCGCGAGGGTATTTACGATTTTTACGTGAGCTTCATTTTTATTTTCGCGCAAAAGTCCCCAAAAATCGGCCACGTAAAGCTCTAAATCCGGAGCGAGCGTCTTTAAATTTTCAAGCGTTACTTTAGTGTCAAATTCATCCTCCATTATCACTATGCAGCGGTCAAATTCCTCTTCTGCTAGCACCACGCGCAACCGCTCAATGCTAGTAGGATCAAAAATTTCGACCGAAAAATTTGACTCGTTTTCAAGCTCTACGGGCACGGCATCCGTATTTTTAGCTATGACGCGATATGATCTGATGACATCTTTGATTTTACAAACTTTGGATAAAAAATGGCGCGCAAACTTTCCGCTTGCGATGATTAAAACTTGTTTCATTGCTCTCCGTTTCGTGGTTTTGCAAAGATTATAACCAAAAACGGCTAAATTTTAAACCGCGCGCGGATAAATTTTGCGGGCAAACTGAGGCGCGGCGACTTAAAAATTCAAAGATTCAAATTTCAAAATCAAGGTTAAAAATTCCAAAATCCGAGGCTTAAATTTAAAATGAATTAAAACTAAGCCTCGTTAAATTTAATCTCGCCGCTTAGAGCGATAAAATTTCATAAATTTAAAAGCGACGCCATAATCATTCGCGCCGCTTAAGCAAAAATTTTAAACCCGCTAGATTTTAAAATTTCACCTCCGCAGAGAGCATGAAGCTTCTACTCTCGCCCAGCGTCACGCCGTTTGCCGAGCCTAGTACGCTAGTTACGTTAAGTCCGCCTGCGCCGTCGGCGCTAGCAGGATACATTCCCGCCCAGTATTTTTTGTTAAATACGTTATTTACGTTGAAGCGCAGCGTGGTCTTATCGCCTAAAAGGTGCTCGCTCGTATATCTGACGCCAAGATCAGTAACGAAAAAGCTAGGCGTGCGCTGGGTGTTTAGATCGTCCAGATACATCTTGCCGGTGTAGTGGAAATTTGTACTGATCGCAAGCTTATCGGTGCCGGGGATCACGTAATCAAGCATTAAATTTGCATTGATTTTAGGGATGCCGTTTGCGACCTTGCGATTAGCGCCTGCGATGCTTACGTTATGCATCTTTGGATCGATGTAGGTAAAGCCTCCCAGCACGCTTAAATTTTGCGTAATTCGTCCGCCGCTCATAAACTCAAATCCGCGGTTGCGCTGCTCGCCGTTTATGCCGTAGAGTCCCGTAGAGCTATTTAAGTAAGCGATCGGGCGGCGTATATCAAAATACGCTACGCTAAAATCGATCATATCGGCTACGCGAATTTTAGCGCCGATCTCGTGCTGCTTGGAGCGATACGGAGATGTAGAGGCGACCTCGCCGTTATGCGGGCCACTCTTATAAACATAGGTAGAGCCCTGCTGCAAGCTATCTGCGTAGGTGTAATAGATGCTGGCATCCTCTACCGGATGAAAGATCAAGCTGCCCGCCCAGCTATAGCCCGAATCGCTATAGGCTTTGACAAGTCTTTGCTGGCGATTATTGTAGGATTCCTGCCTCATCCACGCCTTAGATGCGCTTAGCATCATGTCAAATTTATCGTTTATCGTGATATCATCTAGCACCGAGACGTTATACATATCCAAGATCGCGTAGTGATACAAACCGCTTCCGCGCTTAGCACCGGTGTAATTTAGAATTTTAGGATCGTAGATATTGCCTATAGTAGGAGAGACATAGTTTGTGCTCGCGTTTTTATATCTATCCTGCGTCCAGTGATAGCCGTTAGTCTGCACGCTGAAATCGTGCTCGATATCGCCTGTATTAAACTGCGTGTTTGCCTTGAGATAGCCGCTTGGCAGATCGAATCTATATGCCGCCGTAGCACCGCCGCTGTGTCTGGTTTGATAATCGCCCGGCTTTGTATATTGCGGATGTGTGCTAGGCAAGATATAATTTACAACGCCATGAGTATCACGATCGGAGCGCTGAAACTGAAAGCCGCCCTCTAAATACCATTTATCGGTAGGCGTAAATTTAAATTTCGCGCTTGCGGTAGTGGTTTTTAGATGCATGCCTCCGAAACTCTGACCAAGACCGCGCCTTGAAGAATCGACTGCCTTTGGAAGCTCCATGCCGTCTACAATCTTACCGTCTCGCACGCCGAGAGCAAATTGCCCCGCAAAGCCTTTAGTATTGTGCTCATAATAGCTAGCCGCGGTTTCAAAAGTAAGATCACCCGTCGGATAAAATTCCATCGTGACGCTGGCTAAGCGGCGCTGCAAATTTGAACCCTTCGGCTGTCTGTCGCCGTTGGATCCATAAAACACCGCGCGGTAGCCGAATTTTTCAAATTTATTCGATAGATCAAGCCCCAGCCCTAGATTGCTTCGCGACATATAATCGCTCCAGATGATGTATTGATCTTTTACGGGGCGCTTGCGCGTGTAGCTGAAAATCCCGACCGGATTTTGCGCGCCGTAGAGCGAGCCTGCGACGCCGTTTTGCACCTGAAAGCTCTCAAACATCGCCATCGGAATCGCCGTCGTCGAAATCGTATAAAAGCCGTCCCAGAAGCTGTTACCTACGACGCTACCCTCAAAGCCGCGCGTCTGCGGACGTCCGACCGTAGCGCCGCCGCGCATCTGAATCTGTGCGGACGGGAAGTATTTGACCGCCTCCTCGTAGCCGGTGACGCCTTGGTGATTTATGATCTCCTTGCTAATCGTGTTGATCTGATAGGGAAGATCAAGTACGCGCTTGCCAGCAAGCATGCCTTGCTGCACATTTTTGCTCAAAAAGCCCTCGTCGATGCCGCTCTCGCTGATATTATCGCCGACGGAATTTACCTCGATTACGCCCATATTCTGCGATTTTTCAGGCGCAGAATTACTGCCGCTTTGCGCTGCAGCCAAACTGCTGCATAGCAGACACATACATGCCGCTAATGAAATTTTAAATTTCATCGTTTTCCTTCGTTCCATTATTTTCCCTTCGTTATGGACATATTTAATATTATTTTTTAGCATATTAGAAAAATTTTCCTAAATTTAGACTAAATTCGAGATATAAATTTATATATTTGTAGTCGCATTTTTGCAGTTTAAAATTTCATAGATGATATACCGCGATACAAAAGAAAAATTGCGCAAATTTATATGAAATTCTAAATTTTTAATGTAAAATCGCCCGTATGAAAAAACTAATACTGACGCTTATGCAAGTGCAAAACCGACTCAAAAATTTCTTCCGCCTCTACGATACCGAGCTCATGCACCATGCATCAAGCCTTAGCTTTCACACGATTTTGGCACTACTGCCGGTGCTGATGGTTTCGCTTAGCGTCTTTATGCAGCTGCCAAGCTTTAAAGGCTACTACGATAAGATTATGGGCTTTATCTTTTCAAACTTCCTGCCCGCAAATCAAGCGAGTATGGCGCACTACATCGAGGAATTTATGGCAAACGGACTAAGCCTTGGCGTAACGGGCTTTTGCGCGGTGTTAGTTACGTCGGTGCTGTTTTTCGGGGACTTTGAAGCGATTATCGCGCGAATTTCGCATTCA
>CAUSBF010000119.1:0-5491 GCA_963529595.1 uncultured Campylobacter sp. | reverse complement strand
ATAATCGGCAGGCTTCAGACTTAGCCCGCCGCTGTCGTAAGTAAGCCCTTTGCCGACGAAAACGACGCGCTTTAGGCAGCGCTGCGGCTTATAGATCAGATGAATTAGGCGCGGCGGATGAGCGCTGGAGCGATTGACCGCCAAAAACGCATTCATATTCTGTTCGCGCAAAAAGTCCTCGTCGTAAATTTTAACGCTCACGTCGTCGTAGTTCGAGGCTAGAATTTCAGCCTCGCTCGCCATCTTTTCGGGCGTGTAAATTTCGGGGATCTCATTGACGCCGTCGCGCGTAAAATTTGCGGCATTTGCCATCACGATGCCCTGCTGCACGCCGTAGTTCATCTTTTGTATGTCGGGGCTACTGCCGCCGTACTCCTGCGTCGAGATTAAAATTTCATTCAAGCTGGAGCTTTTCTTCTCGCTTTTGTATTTGTTAAACTCATAGCCGCCCAAAAGCACGCCCTCGACCATCGCCATCGTGCTTCTGCGGTCGCATCCGCATTTATAAAAGGCGATTTTGAAATTTTTAATTGCGTAGCCCTTAAGCGCGTTGTATGCGTTCGCAAGTGCTGTGCGGACGCGGTCATATTCTAGCGCCTTAACGCCGACGTACAGCCGTCCGCTCTCGGCAAGCAGCAGATTGCCCTCGCCTTTGTAATTAAAAAGCGCAAACTTATCCGTGTCTTTAATAAATTCGTGATTTAAATTTTTATCCACAACTAAAATAACTTCAAAATCCGCCTCTATCTCGTTAATTTTACGATCTAGCAGTTTTACTTTCATCTCGTTCCTTTCGTGAGTTCATAAAGTGATTTTCCATACGTTTAAATAGCCTAAAAAATAGATATAAAATTCCGCCTATGATAGGTATCGCAAAATACCAGTGTTGCTCGATTAGCCGCAGCCCGCTCCAGATCTCCTCGCCAAAATACCACGCCAAAATCATCGTCGCACCCGACCAGCACCAAGCGCTAAAAAGATTAATAATCGCAAATTTCTTTGCGCTGTAGCGAGTGATGCCGATACTCATCGGGATGATGACGCGGAAGCCATACATATAGCGCTGCATTAAAATTATCGGCCAGCCGTAGCGTTGCAAAAGCAGGTGCGCGATCGCAAATTTTCGGCGCTGCGCTGCGAGTTTTTTACTGATATATTTTTTGTTGTAGCGCCCGATATAAAAATAAAACTGATCGCCGCAAAATGCCCCAAGCCCCGCGACAAAGATACCTAGCGGCAAATTTATGTGCCCCTCGTGCGCCATTATGCCGCCTAAAATCAGTGCGATTTCGCCTTCTAAAATACACCAAACAAAAAGCACGATATAGGCGTATTGGTGGTATTCTTGCAGTAAATTTTTAAGTAGCTCTTCCAAAATCACGCCTCTAAAACGCAATAAACGTTTGTGCGACGCGAAAACTCGCCTAGATCGTTTAACTCGCGCAAATTTAATAAAAAGCACGCCTCGACGCACTTAGCCTGCGTCTGCGCGATGAGATCTAATGCCGCCCGTGCGGTGCCTCCGGTGGCGATAAGATCGTCGATTAGCAGCACCTTGGCATCCTGCACGCCGGAGAATGCATCCACATGCATCTCGACCTGATCGAAGCCGTATTCAAGGCTGTATTTTTGCGAAATCGTGATATAAGGAAGCTTCTTTGGCTTTCTAATTGGCACAAAAGCAACTCTCAACCTCGCCGCAAGCGCCGCTGCAAAAATAAATCCGCGACTTTCTATGCCTACTATGTAATCAAGTCCGTAATCAGCGTAGCGCTCGGCTAGATGATCAAGCAGGAAATTAAACGCCTCGCGATCGCCTACGAGCGTCGTGATATCGTAAAACAAAATACCGGGCTTTGGGAAGTCGCGCACGGTGCGGATCGAGCGAAATAAATAGCTTTTTTGCTCGCTGCTTAGGCTTTTCATAGCTTACCTCTTTTCAATCTTGCATTTTGGATTTTTAAGCTGCAGTTTTCGCTCTCCTCGTTTTGTAGGGCCTCAATGCCGAAGCGAAGGGCAGTTTTGAGCTTTTCGTTATCGCTTTTAAGCTTTAAAATTTTTTCTTCGCTCTTACGAAGTAAGGCGTAAATTTTAGAATTTTTTCGGATCGATAGAATAAGTAGTGCTGCAAAAAATAGCGCTAAAACGCCTAATACTACGCTCATTGCTCGTCTCCTTCATTTGGATTTGCAAAGCGGCGCATAGTAGCGAGTGTTGCGTTAAAATACGCACTAGAAAGATTTGCTCCCTTTAAATTTACGCTCGTAATAGCAGAATTCTCATCTGTTAAACCCGCACTAGCGCAATTCATGCTTTTTAGCTTAACGCTCACACAGACGGAATTTGTAGCCTTGAAATTTATAATTGCTGGGTTCAAACCGACAAAATCTTTGCGGCTAGCTTTTTGAGCAAAATTTTTCTCGCAAACGCTCGCGCGCATAAAATTTAACGTAGAATTTGTGCTAGTGGAATTTTTACCCAATGGATTTTTCCCATCAAAGATTATCTTTGCGTGCGTAGAATTTAAATCTATATGTCGTGCACCGCAAAAGCCTATCAAAGGATTCTTACTGGTAAAAAAGGAATTTTTATCGTTAAGGCTCCGCGCAAAATTTGACGCGGAATCCGTGTCGATAGGATTTTTGCAAGAAGGATTTTTGCCAGCGAAGTTTGATTTGGAATTTCGTCCGTTTAAATTAGCGCCACAGCTTTGTTCCGAAAAATTTTGAGCGGAATTCTGCATGGAATTCTCCCCATCAAATCCATGCGCGCAATTCGCACTACCGCAAGCGCCTAGCTTTGCGACGCGCTTAATGTGCCTACCGCCCGCAAAATCGGTACTAAAAAATGCCCTAATCATATCTTCAATCACCAGCGCGCCCATTAATCGCTCGCCGAAGGCTAGGACGTTGGCGTCGTTGTGCTCTCTGGCTAATCTAGCGCTAGTCGCGTCATGACACAACGCGCAGCGGATGTGAGCGTGGCGATTTGCGGCGATGCTGATACCGATGCCCGTACCGCAAATCAAAACGCCGTAAATGCCGTAGTCGGTGGAATTTAAAATTTTATCTTTGCTCGCGTTTGCGGCAGCTATGCTTGCGCAGGCAGTCGTATTTGCGTCCGCATCAAAATTCTTGCCGTCGCCGCTCTTGACGGCGTTAAAATTTTTATCTTTCTCGCCGTGCTGCGCGGTAGCGCTAAAATTCCCGCTACCGTTTATACTTGCGCCGAAATTTTCACTGCCGCCCGCTTCGGAATTTTCCGCGGCTGCAGCGGAATTTATGCCGTCGTTTTCTTTAAAATTTTCACTTCGCGCGCAAGCTTCACATTCGGCTAAAATTTTATCCGCCAACGTATCCGCAAAATCGGGATAGTCCACGCTCGCTTCGGCACTATGCGTGCCAAGATCGACCGCTTCGTAACCTAAAGCGGCGAGCGCTTTTTTGGCTTGCTCTTTGGCATGAAAGCCCGCATGATCGCTCGCTATGAAAATTTTATTTATTTGCATTGCCGCTCCTTATTTTTGCTCATAGATTAGGCTCTCGTCGTTTTGCAAGGTATCGACGAAGCG
The DNA here is from genome assembly GCA_963529595.1 of uncultured Campylobacter sp. GTDB lineage: Bacteria > Campylobacterota > Campylobacteria > Campylobacterales > Campylobacteraceae > Campylobacter_B. Next base: position 1,920 of record CAUSBF010000119.1, on the reverse strand, counting down.
TCCGATTCGCTCCCAGCGGATCTTGCGATCGGCGTCAATACTAAAATAGGTAAACCATGGCTTGCCGACGATCAGACGATAAGGTACCGGACCCCAAAAGCGGCTATCAGCGGAATTATTTCGATTATCGCCTATCATAAAATACTCATCCTGCGGCACTTTGATGTAAAAGGCATTGAAGCTTATCCCCGCAGCTTCGAAGCTATGAGGAATTTCACTTAAACTAATGGGTTTCATAGAAAGCTCACCCTTCTCAAGTGCGATTTTGACATTTGTTAGCATTGAGTTTCTAGCATTAGGGTCGTAGTGAATGCCCTTAAATTTATACGGCTCTTTAACATATTTTTCGCCACCCAAAATCACAATGTCGCGAGCATCATAGTTTGCGGCAATGAACTCGTCGCCTTCATGCGGACGAAGGTAGAAATTATTCAGATCAAATATCACCTCGTCACCGCCTACGGCAAAATTTCGCTTTACAAAGTGCATTTTTTCATTAAGCGGATAGCGAAAAACCACGATGTCGCCGCGCTTCGGACCCTCGCCTCGGATAATATGCCCATCTCCGTCGCTGTCTGGAGCTACCTGCCACTCTACAAATGGAATATGCGGGGTCGGGATGCCGTAGCTAAATTTTTTAACGAATAAAAAATCGCCCTCTAAAAGCGTAGTGCGCATCGATCCGCTGGGGATCACGAAGGCTTGCGCAACAAAAAGAATGACGAATAAAACGACGATGACCGTCCCCGTCCAACTTGATAAAAAGTGATAAATTTTGCTTAGTATTTTCATTTAGACTCTTTGTCTTAAGCGATTTTTCGCCGATTTTATCGTATTGCTCAAAAGCATCGCAATCGTCATCGGCCCCACGCCTCCGGGCACGGGCGTGATGAACGAGCATTTCGGCGCGACTGCTTCAAAATCGACGTCGCCTCTTAGCTTGCCGTCCTCGCCGCGATTGATCCCCACGTCGATTACCATCGCGCCTTGTTTTACCATATCGGCGCCCACAAAATGCGCCCTACCGACCGCCGCGACCAAAATGTCGGCATCTGCGCAAAGCTGCTTTAGGTTTTTCGTCTTACTATGAGCGATAGTGACGGTAGCGTCGGCATTTAGAAGCAGGCTAGCCATCGGCTTTCCGACAATATTGCTGCGGCCTAGTACGACGGCGTTTTTACCCGCTATCTGTACGCCGTATTCCTCAAGCAGGCGCATCACGCCAAGCGGAGTGCAAGGCACAAAACCGTCCGCAAGCCCGCTAGTAAGCTTGCCTACGTTTATCGCGCTAAATCCGTCCACGTCCTTTTGCGGGCTTATTTTTTCTAAAATTTTATTCGTATCAATGTGCTTTGGAAGCGGCAGCTGCACCAAGATGCCGTCGATACTTTCGTCATCGTTTAAATTTTCTATCAGTTCCAAAAGCGCCGCCTCGCTCACGTCGGAGCTCAAGCGGTGCGCTACGGATCGGATCCCACAGGCGGCGCAGGCTTTTTCCTTGCTCGCGACATAGGTCTTACTAGCCGCGTCTTCGCCTACCAAAATCACCGCCAGCGCGGGCTCTACGCCCTTTGCGGCAAGATCCGAAGCGGCCGATTTGATCTCCTCTTTTACCTTCGCGCTTATGCTTTTGCCGTCGATTAAAGTCATTTAAAGCCTTTTTGAGAAATAGAGAATGTTACCCTAAAATTTATAAAATTTAGATTTATTTAGCGGGATTTATGGGAATTTGAAAGAATTTTAAAAAGAATTTCGTCCTGAATTTGCCTACTCAAATAAGCCTAAATTTTATCGTCATTATAGACGGATGGACACCTTGGCGCCGCTACATTCAGGCTGAAACGCTGCTAAGGCTGTATTGCTGAATTGAAGCCTTGTTTGAGCAAGAACTACGATGTTCTTATTTGCTCGCCGTTAAAC
>CAUSBF010000118.1:0-5531 GCA_963529595.1 uncultured Campylobacter sp. | reverse complement strand
ACGGACTTTTTTACAAAGGCGCTAGGCGGCATAAACGAAGTGCCGTATATGGCGATATACGACGAAAAGGGCGAGTTTAGCGCGCAGTATTTCGGGCTGATGCCGGAAGAAATTTTAATGACCGAATTGGAGAAAATTTTCTGATGTTCGAATTTTTTAAAAAAGGGCTTAGCAAGACCATAGGCGCGATGCTGGATGCAAAGGGCGAGGATAAAATTTCAAAAGAAATTTTAGAAGAGATGCTGCTTGAAGCCGACGTAGGCTACGAGCTTGTAGAGGAAATTTTAGAAAAACTGCCCGCAAAAAAGCTAGTCGCAAAAGACGATCTTAAGGGCATTTTGAAGAACTATTTCGATTATGAGATCGCTAAAGCCACAGATGAAAAGCCCTTCGTAGAGCTCATCATCGGCGTAAACGGCGCGGGCAAAACTACAACAACCGCAAAGCTTGCAAATTTATATAAAAATAGCGGCCAGAGCGTGATTTTAGGCGCATGCGACACCTTTCGCGCGGGCGCAGTCGAGCAGCTGCGCAAATGGGCGCAAATTCTAAATCTACCGATCGTAGCTACCGCGCAAGGGCACGATCCCGCAGCCGTGGCGTTTGACACCGTAAGCTCGGCAAGCGCCAAAAACATCGATCGCGTCCTGATCGACACCGCCGGACGCCTGCAAAATCAAAGAAATTTAGCCGCAGAGTTAGAGAAGATCGTGCGTATATGTGACCGCGCAAAAAGCGGCGCACCGCACCGAAAGATCATCGTTCTAGACGCCACTCAGGGCAATCATAGCGTCGCGCAAGCTAGGGCATTCAACGATATCGTAAGGCTCGACGGCATCATCATCACGAAGCTCGACGGCACGCCCAAAGGCGGCGCACTTTTCGCCATAGCACGCGAGCTACGGCTGCCGATACTTTTCGTCGGCGTGGGCGAGCGGATGGAGGATTTGGCGGAATTTAACTCGGATCAGTTCGTAGAGACGCTGGTGGATGGGATTTACGCTTAAACTCTGCGTGTCTGCGTAAATTTACATATTCTCGCCGAACAAGTTTAAATTTTACGCGCTGAAATGCTCGGCAAATTTTGCTCGGTCGATTATCTTACGAATAAATTTTACTTAGAATTTTACGATTTTCGTTTCAGAATTTTACAAAATTTTCACTCACGTATACTCGCGCTCGTCCGCGTCCGTTCGCATCAAAACATGTAGAATCCCTCCGCCCGCAACGCGGCGTGCTTACAAGAATTCTTCAATGATCTCAAGCTGCTTAAATTTTACGGTTATCCTCTGTCCGCTCGCAAAGATAAAATCATACTCGCAAACGCCTTCCCGCTTTAGCGAAAATTGATGAACTATCAGATCGTTATTTTTAAAGCTCTTGTCGTCCGTTTTGAAGCAGACGGCTAGGACGCTTTTGAAAACAAATTTAAAATTTCTATCTTGGTAGGGCGATAAAAATTTCATCGTTAGCCTATCTTCGTTTTTTAAAATAGCGAATTTAAATTCAGTCAAAACGGCGTCGTGAAGGGTCTCTTTCGTACTGAACAGATACCTTTTTGGATCCAAGACAAACTGCCTGATAGGTTTTGCTATTTCGTTTTCATTCTTGCGAAGCGACTTAAAATAATCGTCAAAATACCAGATATTGCCCCTTCTTTTTATTTTCGCCGTGATAATCCGTCCGTCCATTTGCGCGTTTTTCTTAAATTTTACTCACGTGCACTGCATAAAAAATGCGCTCACCCGCGTCCGCTCGCACCAAAATACATATAAAATCCCGCCGCTGCCAAAATATACCTCGCCGCCTTGCTCGCAGCTTGGAAGCTCGCTGTCAAGCTGCATCAAAAACTCCATCTTTTCGCCGCATATCGGGCACGTCGGCACCAAGGCACCCTGTATCCACGAAGGCTCGCCGCCGATGCGCGCGAGGTTTTGCCTGCTGTTTGACATCCCCCAGTCCTGAGCCGCCCAGCGCGCGGGCGTAGGCGCCAGCGCGACCTCGCACTCCTTTATCGGCTCGTCCTGCACGTATTCGACCTGCGTCCTTTCGCCGATACGTCGCGGCATACCCTGCGCGTCGTGCTCGTAAAAGACTATCTCGCCTTCGTTTATCTCTCTAACATGAGCGGCGAGGATTAGGCGCGGCAGCGAGCGCACGGGCAAGTCGCGGGGCAGCGGATCAAGCGTGATAAGATGAAATAGCGGATTTTGCGCATCGCCGCCCGGCTCGCCCAAGACCCCGCCGAGCTTATATCCCGCTTCGCTGCCATCAAACCGCCAGGTCGGATGGTGCTTCGCCAGATGCGCCGCATAGGGCGCGCCGAAATACCCGCGCGGAAAGATTATGTGATACACGCGCTGGCCGCAGTATCTTTTGAGCATAAATTTCTCGCCGCCAAAGCAAATTTCATCGTTCGGCGCTTTTTGTGATTTATCGGAATCGGATTCGTTTGAGTTAAATTTAGAGTCATAGTCGACTGCGCCCGCTTTGAAATTTTCGCTCGCTTGAGCTTGCTTGGCGTCGCCGCATTCGTTTGCATCCATTTTTAAAATTTCATCCGCTGCCGCTTGAGCCGCGCCGTCTGCGTCAAATTTAGTTCGCTCAAAAGTAAATCCCGCGGCCTCCAGCCAGTAGCCTATATATTCGAGCAAATCGCACGGGCGATCGAAAAAATCCTCCGCAAGCGCGAACTCGCAGGCAAATTTTACGTTTTGCGGATCGCGGGTTTGCAGCAAGCAACTAAAAATTTTTTGTTTGTCATCTTTGCTCGTCTGCGGATCCGCAAGCTTCTCGCGCCATATTTGCGAGCTCTCGTAACTAAGCCCGCGCCACGGATACTCCGCGTAATACGCGCTCTCGTTCGGCTGCAATTTAAAAAGCTCGCCCAGATACGGGTGCAAAAACGGCGCGAACTCGAGACTTGCCATGATGATGACCTCTTCGGCGTTTTTCCAGCGCGAACTCTTTTCATCTCTGCCGCGTTGCCGTACACTTTTGCCTGCGCTTTCGTCCGCCCGCGCCGAGCGTGCATTCTCTCCCATCTGTGCCGCGCTTTCGTCCTGTTGGATTTTGCGCCACCCTGCTGCTTCTTCGCGCAAAATTTCAACCGCTGTGGCGATCAGAGCTTTAAAATCCTCCTTGCCTACATAGCCCAGAGCGTCCTTTAGCAGCGTGCGGCCGTCCCTCCGCCCGCACAGCAGGCTGTCCGCTAGCGTAAAATACGCCGTCTCATCGCCTTGCAGCCGCCAAAACCGCTCGTATAAATCAGGCATACTAAAGCCGTCGCGTTCGAAATCTCGCGCCAGATTTAGCGCCTCGTCTCGTTTATCTATCTTATTTCCTTTTGCGATTTTATTTTGATAATTTTAGCGTAAATTTAGGTTAAAATTTTGAAGGCGACTTATTTTATATGTTAAAATTCCAGTAAAAAATATGTGAGATTAAATTCGGCGACGAATTAAAATTTAGAAGTGTGCCGAGCCCCGTAGAGCCCGGCTAAATTTTAAAATAGCTCTTAAATTTAAAAACTATCGTCTCTTTTTTCAAAGATCAGATGCAGCACGTAGGTCACGGCGAAGGTCAAGGTGCTAGGCACGATCCAGCCGAGCATCGAGTCGTAAAACGGCATCATCTTCACAAATGACGTCACAAGCGGCACCGAAATCCCCAAAATATCAAGTCCGTTTATGACGCCCTCGACGACGCAAACATAGACGCAGGCGCGGTAAATCAACTTGCTCGAATCGATCCATGGATTAATCAGCGAGAGGATTATCAGCATGATCGAGATCGGATAGATGGCGACGAGCACGGGGATGGAGCCCTTGATGATGGTCGTAAGGCCGAAATTTGCGACTCCAAAGCCGATCACGCACCAAGCGATCGCCCAGGTTTTGTATTTGATCTTGCCTTTCGTAAGCTCCTCGAAGTATTCGCTAGCCGAGCTTATAAGGCCCAGCGTCGTGGTGATGCAGGCTAGGAAAAACGCGCTACCCAGGATCACGACGCCAATTCTTCCAAAATAATGATCGCTTACTCGCGAAAGAAGCTCCGCTCCGTTGATATTCGGCGCATCTTTGAAAAGCTCTGCGGAGGTCGCGCCCAGATAGCCCAGCATAAAATATATCGTCATCAGTATGACGCCCGACATCATTCCCGCTTTTATCGTGGAGGTTACAAGGTGCTTTTCGTCGCTCACGCCGGTTGCTTTAATGGCGTTAATTACGATGATTCCGAATGCCAGCGATGCAAGCGCATCCATCGTCTGATAGCCCTCTACGAAGCCCTTTGCTGCGGCGTGATCGACATACTCTCCGCTAGGAGCAACGAAGCTTCCGATCGGAAACAAAAATCCCGCGCCGAAAAGCAGCAAAATAAGCGCCAAAAGTATCGGCGTGAGGTATTTTCCTAGCAGATCGACGAGCTTTGAAGGGTTCATGCAGATGTAATAGTTCAGCGCAAAATATGCGGCAGAATAAACGAATAGCCAAATTTGAAGGCTATCTTGCACGATAAAAGGCTTAATAGCGATGTCAAAAGGCATGTTTGCCGCGCGCGGTATCGCAAAAAGCGGTCCGATCGTAAGATATAAAAGCGCGGTAAAAACGATCGCAAACACCGGATCTATGCGGCGCACCAGGCTCTGAAGCCCCTTAGCGCGCGCAATGCCTGCGACGCCGAGTACCGGCAGAAGCACCGCCGTAGCGCAAAAAAACATTATCGCGATATAAAAATTCTGTCCGGAATCCTTGCCTAAGCCCGGCGGAAAAATAAAATTTCCCGCACCGAAAAACATCGCAAACAGCGTAAGCGATATCGTTAAAAACTGGCTTCTACTAAGCTTGCCCTTCATCTTAAAACCTTCCTTGCTGGATTTGAAACTTATATTGTAGTTACAAATGTTTAAAACATATTTAAATTTAGCCGAAATTTAGCTAAAAATTAGCTTTTTTACGATTTTTTGGCGGACACGCAGCGCGCGGGGCGGCTAAAATTTTAAAAATTTTAAGTATAATTTCGCGAGATTCAAGGCTAAATTTAGACAAAATGAACGAGGGATAAAGATGGCGAAGATTAAAACTACGATTTTTGAGTGCCAACACTGCGGCAATCAGCAAAGCAGATGGCTCGGTAGATGCCCCGACTGTGGCGCATTCGATAGCTTCGTCGAGCTCAAGCCCGCTCAGATCAAAGCGTTAAAAGAGATCGAGGACGAGCTTGCCCGCGCCTCGTCCGCAAGCGCCAAAGCGATCAGCGAGATAGAAATCGAGCAAATTTCGCGCATCGACACCAAGGATAGCGAGCTAAATTTAGTCCTCGGAGGAGGCGTCGTGGAGGGCTCGCTCGTGCTAATCGGCGGCAGCCCCGGCATCGGAAAATCCACGCTACTGCTTAAGATCGCGGCAAATTTAGCAAGCGGCGGCCGCGCCGTGCTTTACGTAAGCGGCGAGGAGAGCGCCAGCCAGATCAAAATGCGCGCGCAGCGGCTGGGCGCGATAAGCGAGCAGCTGTTTCTACTCACCGAGATA
>CAUSBF010000117.1:0-5543 GCA_963529595.1 uncultured Campylobacter sp. | reverse complement strand
GTAAAAGTGGCCTACGAAGAGGTCTTGCGTAGAATTTTAGGATAAGCGATGAAGGTAATCGTAAACGTAAGGCTTAAAGAGGGCGTGCTCGATCCGCAGGGCAAGGCGGTCAAACACGCCCTCGCTTCGCTTGGTTTTAGCGGAGTAGAGGACGTGCGCGTAGCCAAACAGATCGTGCTTGAGCTAAACGGCGAGGATAGGGATAAAATTTACGCCGACGTCGCTAGGATGTGCGATGAAATTTTGGCAAACACCGTCATCGAAGACTACGAGATCATGCTATGAAGGTAGCGATCGTCAATTTCCCTGGCACGAATTGCGAGCGCGACAGCAAATACGCTTTTGACGCGCTGGGTTGTGAAACGCAGATAATCTGGCATAAAGAAACCGCCATAAATGCCGATCTGATCGTGCTACCTGGCGGATTTAGCTACGGGGATTATTTGCGAACCGCGGCGATTGCTAAATTTAGCCCCGTAATGCAGGCGGTGCTTGATCACGCGCGAAAGGGCGGCTATATTTTGGGTATCTGCAACGGCTTTCAGATGCTTTTGGAGCTGAAGCTGCTTGCAGGAGCGATGAGTAGAAATATAAATTTAAGCTTCATCTCAAAATTTCACCATCTGCGTGTCGTTTCAAACGACAATAAATTTCTGCACTGTTGCGATAAGGGCGAAATTCTAAATATCCCGATCGCGCATGGCGAGGGAAACTATTATGCGCCTGCGGATACGTTAAAGTCGCTATACGACGAGGATTGCGTGCTGCTAAAATATTGTGACGAAAACGGCGCGGATCTAAATCCGAACGGCTCAGTGGATGCAATCGCGGGGATTTGCGATAAAAACAAAAAGATTTTCGGCCTGATGCCGCATCCTGAGCGCGCTATAGAGCCTATTTTGGGCGGCACGGACGGAGAGAAAATGCTAAAAGGCTTAATTTGCTAAAAAAAATTCTTACTATTTTAGGTGTCTGCACGCTTGCGTTTGCTGCGCCGGAGATTGAGATCGATTCGCTTGATGATCTAAGTAAATACGCGCCGAAAAAAGCTGAGGATAAGCCCGACGAGCCGCAGACGCGCGATAATTCCAAAGTGATGCTGAAGTATAATAAAAAAGAGGTTATGTCGATGGATAATCTAAGCATCGACGATCTTAAGGCTTTGGCGCCTACTAACGAAGTCGATCTTGATGTATCTGATGATAAGGTCTATCAGGACATTAAGCCCAAAGAGCTTACGCTAAAAGCTAGCGGGATGCCTAGGAAAGTGTATTGCAATCAAATTTTTAAGATCGATTTCGCCGTATATTTGGGGCAGAAAATCACCGTTAAGCCAAAGTTAGAGATCAGCCGCACCAATGGCATGAAGTGGCTTAATGCCGACAATCTTACGTGGATTGAGGGTGACGAGATGTTTGAGACGACGCTGTGGTTTGCGGCAAGCGATAAGAGCGACAAGATCAATGAGCTCGTTTTGACGCTGCAGCGCAATGGAGAATTCTTTGAAAAAAGCTCTATCAAACCTGATAATCCGGAATTTATGAAGCTTGACACGAAGCCTAATTTTTCGCATATCGTAGCTGACGAGCTGAAACTTAAAAACTACAAAACTACCAAATTTGACGACGCATCGAATTTACTCACGCTTGATCTTGGTATCCGAAACGGCGCAATCAGCGCTTTTAGTATCGATAATCCAGCCATTATCAAGCAGGGTGTGGATTCTGTACGCGGCACATACGCAAGTCAGAGTGGATATTATTTCGCCGTCGTGGATAAAAATATCACAAATTTAGACTTCAGCTATTTCAATCTTAATACTAAAAAATTTGAAAATTTCGGTCTTGAGCTTAATCCGCGCGCCGAGGATCTTAGCACGCAGATCGGTCTAAATCCGAAAGAGAGTAAGTTCGAAGCCTACAAGCAGATCGCGATCTACACGCTAGCTGCCGTGCTTTTGGTGATGTTTCTGCTTAGTAAAAATATCACGCCGCTTATCTTTGCGGTGCTGATTTTGGCGGTAAATTTCTACGCGCAAAGGCCTTACGGCACGGGCAGTATCGCGCAAAATTCTCCGGTTAGAATTTTGCCTATGCAAAGCTCCACCGTGTTTTACGTGACTAAAAATCCCGAAAAGGTCGAAATTTTAGGCACGAATAAGGAATTTTACAAAATTATGCTGGGCGGCAACAAGATCGGCTGGGTAAAAAAGGATGAGCTTGTCAAGGATTAGAGCGTTATTTTACGCGATTTGGTTTATTTTTACCGTCGTTTGCGTCGTGATCGCCATGGCGGTGAAAAACTCCTCTCATCGCCGCTTCCGCCGCATTTGGGGGCGCTTCCAGCGCTACGGCATCGGGTACGATATCCAGATCATAGGCACTCCCGATCCGCGCGCACAGCTAGTAATCGCCAATCACCAAAGCATAATGGATATCGTCGTGCTCGAAGAAACCCATCCCGCTGATATCTGCTGGATCGCTAAAAAGGAGATCGCAGACATCCCTATCATCGGCAAAATCATCACGCTTCCGAAGATGATCCAGGTCGATCGCTCAAATCCGCGCGATCTGGTGCGGATCGTGCACGAAGTTCAGCAGCGCGTGAGTGAAGGGCGCGTCATCACGATGTTTCCCGAGGGCACTAGGCATCGCGGCACGCAGCTTTTGCAATTCCAAAGCGGCGCCAAAGCGATCGTTAGCAAGCTCGGTTTGCGCGTCCAGCCCGTGGTGCTCATCGGCACGCAGCACATCGCAAACTCTCACGATTTCACCGTCCACAGCGGACACGTCAAAATCATCTACTTAGACCTGCTCGATACGAGCGATAAAGATTGGTTGCAGCACGCCAGAGAGGCGATGCAAGCCGTAATCGACGAAAACGAAACTGCCGAAGCGTAGGCGGAATTCATAAATTTATCGATAAAATTCAAACGCGACTTTGTTAGTTCGCGCGATTTCTGTGCGCTAGCGCGTTTATTTGCACTTTGATTTGCGGCGGCAAAATTTTATAAAATTTCATCCGCTCGTGTTAAGCGGCGTGGAATTTTAAATTTTTATCCGTGCGCGCGGACGACGAAATTTTAAAATTTTATCCGTGCGTTCAGGTAGTGGAATTTTAAAATTTCATCTAAACTATAGGCGGCGAGTTATCAGCGAGAGACCCGTAAGAAAACAGCGCCTGCATAAAAGTGAAATTTTAAAATTTACGCGGCGCGGCAAGATGAAATTTGGCGTATATTTAGCCATTTGCCGCGAAAATGGCTAAACGATTTGTCGCAAGAGCAAAGGCGGCGCCAACCCGCACGCGGTCTAAAATTTTAAATTTCTTGAGGAGGAGAGAATGGCGTTTATTGCGGAGCATATTTCTAAAGTTGATTTGGAAAGATACAATGTTGCAAATATTATAAATAATTGTTGCCTAAAATATGGCTCAATAGTCTATGATGATTACTACCTAGATAAGCTGGATTGGGTTATAGATAGACAAAGAGATGCCTGGTTTATGTTTGTTTGCAGAGTGCCTTTGCCAGACCCAAGAGATGGCCTTACGGGAGAAGTTATTTGGCTACTGCATTATAGAGGTAAAAATATCGAGCTTGATATAAGGCGAATTTATGACGAAACTACGAGTAAATATTTCACGGAAAATCCATTTAAAATCAAATATAAATTCCAAAGCGTAAATTCTGACATTGGAGATATTTCAATGGATGAAATTTATGAAATTTTAAATGAAGCATTATTGGAATACGGAGATGATGGTATCGATGGTAGAAAATTTCTGCCAAAAGAGCATGAAATCGTAACTTTTCTGCACGATTAAATATAAAGTATAAAAAATGACGAGTAAACAAGCCGATCAAATTTTAGCAGATATTGCAAACGGTAAAGATGTGCGCACTAGTAGCGGCGCTAAGGTAACCGCTGAAAATTTTGAGAAATTTTTTCTAAACGATATGGTTAGAAAACTAGGTACTAAAAGCGAAGGCGATATCTACGAGCATATAAGCGAATATAAACACGTTGTAGATATAATTTTTAAACATTAAATTTTAAGGAGAAGAAGATGGCATTTGAAAATGCAATCATCACTAAAGAGGATGATGAGAAGTATGGGCTTAGTAAGATTTATCATAAATATAATCCAATGTATGAGAGATTACCGAAATGTAAACCATGGATTATTGATAGAAATTTAGACTGCTGGATTATGGAAACTGGATATTTTCCCGATCCAAACTGTGATCATGCGATGCTTCCTGAAACATTGTGGAAACTATACTATAAAGGCGATATATTCGATATTATGTTATATTATGTAAGGGATCAAAAAGTAAATGAGGTGGTATACGATAGAGTATGGAAAGTTATATCTATATATCCGGAACAAAGTCACAATCTTCCAAAAAGCAAGATAATACCATTACTAAAAAATATTTTTATAGCATTCGGCTTTGATGGACTTAGAAAACAGGTAAAAAATTTTAAAATAACTGTTATAGATTCAAGAAATGAAAAATAGAATTGTGAATCTAATACTAAAAGCAGGCAAATGCTGAATTAAAAAGATATTATAGGATAAACCGCCTGCGACATTTACTTAATGCCGACTATAAATATGCAGTCGATTTAAAATTTTACCGTCGTAATAGGATAAATTTTAAAACCCCGTCCGCTTAAATCAGCGTCGGTTTTAGCTTGCGCGCCGAAAAGTCGGGCCTCTCGCCGCGAGCTAGAGCGATGAGCTCATCTGTCGTAATTAGATAAAAGCCCGCGAGATCTCTGCCGAAAAGCCTTTGGATTTCATCGCTTCTGCCGTCTAAAAAATCAAGCGCGAGCTTGGAATTCAGGAGCAAAAAGTCGCTTCCGCTATCAAACGCGTCAAATAAAATTTCGCCCCCCAGCCGCAGCGCGCACTCCCGCTCGCGCTCATATATCTGCGCTCCAAGCGGCGCGCCTTCGCAGCCAAAGTGCACGATCTGCGCGCCCAGCCTGCTAGCCAGCTCCTCCGCAGCCTCGTCGTACCACACGGCGACATTAAAGCCGCTAAAATTGTGCTTCGCGCCCACTGCGTCAAATTCCGCCATGCTCTGCGCGCTTAAAATTTTATTGCTGCGCGCGGGCTCAAATTTTAAAATGTCGCAAAACGCCCTGTATGCCGCGCGGTCGTCAAACTCCATCCCCACGGCGTCGCACTTCGTAAAATACGCCATCTGCGGCTCGATGATCTCCAAAATCCTCATACGCTCGCTCGGGTGCGTCTGCATCAGGCGGTGCGCGAAGATAAAGGCGCTGTTGCCCAAAAACTCCTGCGAGCATGCGGGGATTTTCGTCGAGTAAAAATAGGGCGCGAGGCTTTTGTAAAACTCGAAATCAGCAGCGTCCGCGATGCTCTCAAAGGCTTTAAATTTATCCAAAAATGCCCTCGGCTCGCAGCGTAGATCTTTAATCGCCTCTTTTTCGCTAAGAGGCGCGATGATTAGCTCGCTTCCAAAGTGCGCTATGAGCGTATCTAGCGGCTCTTTTACGCTCACCGTCGTG
>CAUSBF010000116.1:0-5561 GCA_963529595.1 uncultured Campylobacter sp. | reverse complement strand
GGCCTTTGCCGTCGTAATTGCTGAATCCGAACGGCTCTTTCGGTATGCCGATCGCGTTCGTATTCAGTTTTCCGTCGCCGTTGACGTCGTGATAAACGCAAAACGCATACTCTCCGGCTTTGAGCCGTATGCGATATACCGCCTTTTCTCCGTCAGCTGCCGTTTCGGCGGTTCTATACGGAAGACGTTTGCGAAAACTTTCGGAGGAATCGTGGATACTGATAACGATTGTTCCCGACTTTTCTTTTATGCCGGTAACGACGATTTCCGTGTCAAAGAACACTTCGCCGTCCGCCGTTTGGGAATACAGGGAATACGACGGGTTGAAAATCATCGCGCAGAAAAATAAAGTGAACAGTTTTTTCATAGTGTTTCCTTTTTTGCATAATTGTCAAAGCGGCACTGCTCGAATACGTCCGTACCGATAAGCGTGATCGCCTTCGCCGGGCAATTGTTTATGCAGCGGTAGCATATCGTGCAGTTTCCGGGATAAAACACGGCTTTACTGTTTTCGATATATAATGACTTTGTCGGGCAGTGTGCCGCGCATATGCCGCAGCCGATGCAGCGGTCCGTTTTGATTTTGAGCCGTTCGGTCAGTTTTTTCGCATGCATTTGAAACCACAGGCGCTGGCCGAATAAGCCTGCGATTCTGTGAAAAAACGATAAGCCGTCTTTCGGATAGATTCCCCGCTTTATGCCTTCCGCCGCTTGCAAAATCTTTTTTTGCGCCGCCGCTATGAGCCCCCTGTTTTCTTTCGGCGTTTTTTTTAAAAGCTTTACATCGGCGATACAATCCGGCATGTGCAGATGTAAGCCTCCGGTAACGGCGGCTCCGCATTTTCGGAGCAGCCTGGCCGCAAGCCCCGCGCCGTCTCCGCTGAAAAGGCCCATCGTTGCGATCACAAAAACGCGCTTTCCGCGGAACATATCGGCATGTTTTAAAATAAACGCTTTTACAATGCGCGGGATATCGCTGAAGTAAATAGGATAACCGAGCGCGATTTCATCCGATGCGCGTAAGATTTCAAGCGCTTCGTCCGATTCTATGCTGCAAGCCCTGCCGCCGGTCGCTTGTGCAAACGCTTCCGTACAGTATTTTGTGTTTCCCGTTCCGCTGAAATACATTCCGTTCATATAGTACCTCTTGTGCCCTTACTTTAAAAATGACGGCTCGAGCACGTCCATAAAATCGCCGATTTTTTCTTTCCAATTTTTGTCGTAGCACACGTTTTTCATTGTCGCCAACGCCGTAAGTCCGTGAATAAAAGCCCATATCGTTATTAAAATATCGATTTGCTTTTTTTTCGAGACTTTATTTTGCGTAAGCAATGACAGGACGCTGTTTTTATACAGGATAAAAGGCGCATAGTTTTCTTCATCCGGCACGGATAAAGTTAAATCGACCTTTATGTCCGACTTTGAATACAAAAATTGAAAATAGGCGGGATTTTCAATAAAAAAAGAAACATAGGCCGTGCCCAAATTTTTTAACAATTCGGAAGGCTTTTTGTTTTCGGCGATCGCGGCTTCGAGCGTTTTCGAAAAGCGCTCAGTGATGTGCAGCTGCATCGCGTTGAGCAATTCTTCTTTGTTGTGAAAATGACTGTATGGGGCGGCATGGCTTACCTTGCAGGCCGTCGCCGCTTTTCTCAGCGAAAAAGACTGTAGCCCGTCGGTATTGACGATTTCGATACCTTTTTCGATTAAAAGATTTTTTAATCCTTCGCGGTGATACGGCAAATTCAATTTTTGCATAAGTACTCCCTTTTAATCTTTACAGTGTCAAGATAATAGCGTAAAAACTTTACATTGTCAAGTTTAAAGCGTCGTGTAAAGCGATTTACAAAAGCCCGCGTTCGCGCATATAATTATGTTATGTTGTCGGATATCGAAATAGCGCAAAAAAAAAATCGAATGCTTCCGATCGCGGACATCGCACAGCGCATCGGCATTGATGCGGACGGAATCGAACCGTTCGGACAGTACAAAGCGAAACTCATCGCAGAAACGCTTCGTGCTTTACGAAAACGCGCTCTGGACGCAAGCGCACGCCTCATCCTCGTTACCGCCGTAACGCCGACGAGTACGGGGGAGGGAAAGTCGACCGTTTCGATAGGGCTTGCCGATGCACTCAATAGGATCGGGAAAAAACGGTGCTTGCGCTCAGAGAGCCGTCTTTAGGCCCCTGCTTCGGCATAAAGGGTGGTGCGTGCGGTAGCGGAAGGGCGCAGATTGTTACGATGGAAGAAATCAATCTGCACTTTACCGGCGATATCCATGCGATTTCCGTAACAAACAATTTGATTGCGGCTTTGGTCGATAATCACATTCATCACGGCAACGAACTCAAAATAGATCCCCGCACGATTTCGTGGAAGCGGTGCGTCGATCTCAACGACCGCGAACTGCGCAGCATCGTCGGACTCGGCGGCAGAATGAACGGAGTGCCGCGGGGAGATCGCTTTTGCATTTCCGTCGCAAGCGAAATCATGGCGATCGTCTGTCTCTCGCACACGATCTCGGAATTGAAAGAGCGTATCTCGAATATCGTCGTCGGCGAAAATTATGACAGAGAAAGCGTAACACAATAGCAAATAGGCAAGCAAATAGAACAAATTCCGTAAAGCGATCGTCCCATCTGCCTTCCCGCTCGTCTCATTTTACGCTATGAAGCGTGCCGCTGCAAGCTATAAATACCGATAGAATGGGGATATCCGTCAAGAGGCGATAGGCTCTTGACGGATAATATGATATGTCGTTCCGCCATTTTTTGCTCCATTGGGTTTGTTTGAGACGTTTTAGCGCTTTATGAGGGTTATCTTTTTTGGGTAGTATTTTTTGTATATTACAGCTACACGTAAATTTAAAAACACACCCGCGTATTTTTTAATCATCATAACTATAAAAGCTATAAGCCTAAAAGATATTATCTATATTGTTATTGCACTGCTCTATGAGTTCGTTTCATACTCTGCGCGATGTTTCGCTGCACCTATTCAGCGTGGAGGCTTGCGGTTGGTGTGATGAGTGTAAAAAGCTTTTAGAATGTCTACTTTATCCTTTTATTCGCTATTTTATCTTTTCGTTGCTCTTTGATATTCCTATACCGTTTATTTACTTCATAATCAGATGGATGGCTGCTTTGGTGTTTGTTGGCCTGCGAATAGCTATTTGTTTTATATCGCGTATTACATTTGCTTCTATGCTTTATAATTTTGCGATACTGCGAAGTGAAATTTTAAAATTTAGAGTAGCAAAAGACCTTGAAATTCGATATGGTAAAGCGATTTTAAATTTTAAATACTTCATAAAAGGGCAAAATGCGCCAAATTTTTATATGAGTAGGGGATTTGATGATAGATTGCGATAAAGGGCCGATAGCGGCAAAAACGATTACTTACTAAAAAATATAGAAATTCTTGTGTCCGTTCTAAAATTTCAAGTCATATTTGAACAAATAAAAAACGGTAAATAGCCGCTTACCCTCCTTCCCTACCTTACGCTAAGCCCTTCGTCCAGGTATTTGATGACGGGATAGATAAATAGCTCTATTACGCGCCGTTTGCCCACCTTTACTTCAGCCGTTACGCTCATGCCGGGCTCGATCTCCTTTTTGATCCCGTCTACGATCAAAAATGTAGAATCCGGTCTGATCTTTACTTCATAAATTTCTCCTAGTTTCTCATCGTTTATCGCATCGTTTGCTATGTGGATGAGCTTACCTTCTAGCTTGCCGTATTTTTGAAAGTCAAAGGTCTGAACCTTAATCGCTACGCTTTGATTGTTTTCCAGATAGCCTATGTCTTTATTAAGCACGTTTGCTTTGATGATTAAAGGCTTATCGCTAGGCACTATAGAGATTAAATTTTCTTGATTTGTGATGGCGGTTCCTTGCGTATTTACAAGTAGCTTTCCCACAAAGCCGTCAACCGGAGAGGAGATGATCTGCTGTCTGGTTTGAAACAAGATCGCGTTGATCTCTGCTTTTAGCGAGCTTGCTTCTTTCTGCTTGGCTAGCATCTCATCGAGCCACTTAGATATGCTTTGGCTTTTAAAGGCCTCAAGCTCTTTAGCTAGCTCATCTAAATTTGCCCTTTGCTCGGCAAGCTTCTCTTTTGAAATTTTAAGATTGGAGCTTAGCTCGATTACCTTGGATTTGAGCTCATATAGATCTTTGCGTGCTATTATATCTTTTACTTTATTTAGATTGCTTAGCCGCGCTTCGTCTATCTTTAAAATTCCGCTTAGCCTCTCGACCTCTAAATTAGTAGAGTTTATCCCCATTTGCAGAGCTTGCATTTTTAGATTATAGACGTTTATACTCTCTTCGTAGTTTGATTTTTGCGTATTGTATAAGCTCAGTTCATCTGCGCTGATGTTAGCATCTAAGCTCCTGCCCGAGCTTAGAGCGTCAAGCCTTTTTATAGAGTATTCAAGTAGCGCCAAACTCTCTTGCTTGGTGGATAAATTTACCGTAGAGACGCTGGGATCGATTAAGATAAGATGATCGCCCTTTTTTACTCTATCGCCCTCTTTTACTAAAATTTTAGAGACGACGCCGCTTTCGAGCGATTTTAAAATTTTAATCTCGCCGTCGGGCACCACCTTGCCGTTAGCGCTTACTACTATATCAACCTTAGCAAATACCATCCACAGCACGGCAAATATCAAAGCCCCGCAAGCGATCCATAAGATAGATCTTCCCAGCGGGTTTTGCGGAGCATCCTCTATCTCGATCAATAAAGGCTTAAACTCGTTTGAATCATCCTCTATTCTTTTGAAAATTTTTAGCATTGTTTATCCCGTCTCGCTCTTCGGCCTATCCTAGCTGCTTATCATATAGGCTCTTGTAGTAGCCGCCCAGAGCCATTAGCTCCTCATGCTTTCCGCGCTCTACGATCTCGCCTTTATCCAGCACTAAAATTTCGTCGCAATTCTTGACGGAATTTAGCCTATGCGCGATGATGATGAAGGTTTTTCCCTTTTTGATCTCGCTTAAATTTTTATTGATGATACTTTCGCTTTCGTAATCAAGCGCGGAGGTCGCTTCGTCGAAGATTAAAATTTTAGGATTATTTATGAGCGCTCTAGCGATTGCGATGCGCTGCTTCTGTCCGCCGCTAAGGCTAGAGCCGCGCTCGCCTACGAAGGTATCGTAACCTCCGGCAAGCTCTGCGATAAAATCATGAGCGCCTGCGATCTTGCTAACTCTGATGATCTCCTCCATACTCGCTCCGCTTGCGGCAAAGGCGATATTTTCTTTGATACTGCCGCTAAATAGATAGTTTTCCTGAAGGACTACGCCGATGTTTTGCCTCAAAAGATATGGATTAAGATGTCTGATATCTATGCCGTCGATATAAACGGCGCCCGAGCTTTGCAGATAGAGCCGTTCGATCAGCTTCGTAATAGTACTTTTACCGCTGCCGCTTCTACCTACTATGCCTACGCTTTTGCCGGGAGAGACGTGAAAGCTGATATCTTTTAGCACTAAATTTAGATCCGGCCTGTATCTAAAATTTACGGCGTCAAATTTTATATCCCCTTCTATATTATTT
>CAUSBF010000115.1:0-5685 GCA_963529595.1 uncultured Campylobacter sp. | reverse complement strand
GCTTAAAGTGCGGCGCGGTGCGGCTTTTGGCATAAAATTTATTTCGGGTGCGTAGTTTTGGGTACGGAATTTTACCCTTTAAATTAAAATTTTATGCAAAAGCTCATCGTCGCGGCGGCGAAAAATCACTCGCCGTTTATAAATTTCATGCGCCGCCCTACAAAACCGAGATGAAAATTTTGATCTCGTCTCCGCCGTAAAACTCAAAATCCGTTTCAAACGCTCTTTTTAGTTCGCCGGCCTCAAAAAAGCTCCAAATTTTGCTCCAAAACCTTGCTACGTTTTGCGGCTCATTTGGGAAACTAAAAACGGCGTATTTGCCGCTTTTGATCTCCAAGGCTTCGTCGCTGCGGGGCGCTTTGGTGCCGATAAAGATATCGTAAAGCCCGTCGGTGCCGTTTTCGTAATCGTAATAGACGCCGTAAATCTCGTTCTGCCCGTCATAGCACTCTTTCATAAATTTCGCCCACAGCGCGGGAATTTTACCACTCCCGCCTAGCTCGTCCGCATTTTTCGTGCGGGCTTTTAACCCATAAATTTTAAATCCGTCTAAATACGAAATTTTGATTTTTTCGCTCAAATTTTACCCTTTCCGCTACTGCTCTAAAAGCTCTTTGGCCTGTTTCGCGATCGCTACGTCGGTGAAGCCGAAAAGCTTAAATAGCTCGCTCGCGTTGCCGCTTTCGCCGAAGCTTTGCATGCCGTGTACCGCGTCTGCAAATTTATACCACTCAAGCGCGCTTGCGGCTTCGACGGCTAAAATTTTTGTCTGTGGCTCCAGGATTTGCGCTAGATAGTCAGCGTCCTGCTCGCACAAAAGCTCGAAGCACGGCGCGCTTACAACGTTTGCGCTGATGCCTTGCTCTTGCAATATCGCCGCCGCTTTTAGGCAGAGCGAGACTTCGCTGCCGCTTGCGATGAGCGTGATACGTGCCTCTTTGCTCTGCCTTAGCAGATACGCGCCGTTTCGCACGTCGCCCAAAACCGCCTTAGGTAGCGGCTCAAGCCCTTGGCGCGAGCAGACGAACGCCGCGGGCGCATTTAGAGCGAGCGCCGTGCGCCAGCATTTTACGTTTTCGTTGCCGTCCGCGGGGCGGAAGGTATAGAAGCCGGGCATCGCGCGGAAGGTGCTAAGCTGCTCGATAGGCTCGTGCGTAGGTCCATCCTCGCCCACGCCGATGCTGTCGTGCGTGAAGACGAAGTAGTGGCGCAAACCCATCAGCGCCGCAAGTCTAGCGCCCGTTTTGAGATAATCGCTGAAGATAAAAAACGTCGCGCTAAACGGGATGAAAAGCCCGTATCTCGCAAAGGCGTTGCCGATCGCCGCCATAGCGTGCTCGCGGATGCCGAAGTGTAAATTTTTGCCGCACGGAAAGTCGCCGCCGCCCTTTAGCTCGGTCTTGTTAGACGCTGCCAAATCGGCACTTCCGCCTAAAAAGCCGGGCACCGCGTTTGCGATAGCGTTTAAAATTTTACCGTTGCTATCGCGCGTGGCGACCTTAAGCCCGCTAAAATCAGGGAATTCTATCTTGCTAAAATCGGGATTTAAAAGCTCGTTTAAAAGCGCTCTTTTCTCATCGCTTAGCTTTGCGAGTTTCTCCTTCCAAAGCCGCTCCTCCAAATCACCCTTCTCGACCGCGGCGCGCGTCGCAAAAAGCACGTCCTCGCTTACGACGAAGCTTTGGGCTGGATCAAAGCCTAGACTTTGCTTAGCGCGCGCAAGCAGCTCCTCTCCAAGCGGCGCGCCGTGCGTCTTGGCCGTGCCCTCAAGCTCGAGCGCGCCCTTGCCGATCGTGGTATTTGCGATGATGAGGTAGGGTTTGGTTTTATTTTTTACCTCGTCAAGGACAAATTCTATCTGATCGAAATTATGCCCGTCGATGCGCGCGACCTCAAAGCCCTGCGCTTCAAATCGCACCTTTACGTCCTCGAACCACGCGATATCGGTGCTGCCGTCGATCGTGATGCCATTAGAATCATAGATTATCGTGAGATTATCGAGGTTGTGTCTGCCCGCAAGCGCGCACGCTTCGTAGCTGATGCCCTCCTGTAGATCGCCGTCGCCGCAGAAGCAATAGACGCGGTGATCGATGATCTCGCTTCCTTCCTCGTTTAGCAGATGCGCGGCGTATTTCGCGGCCATCGCAAATCCGACCGCGTTTGCGACGCCCTGACCGAGCGGTCCGGTAGCGATCTCGACGCCCGGGGTGGTGATCTCCGGATGGCCCGGTGTTTTGGAGTGCAGGCGCCTGAAGCTTTTTAGATCGTCCATACTCAAATCGTATCCGCTAAGATAGAGGTAGCTATACACGAGCGCGCTTGCGTGCCCGCCCGAAAATACGACGCGGTCGCGGTTCAGCCACGCGGGATTTTTGGGGTTGTGGCGAACCTTGCTCATAAAGACGCTCATTACGTCGCTTAGCCCCATCGGCGTGCCGGGATGGCCTGAATTGGCGCTTTGGATCATATCCGCGCTTAGAAATTTGATCGTGTTTGAAATTTTACTTAGCTGCTCGCTCGACATTTTTCATCCTTTCAGGTATTTTTCTATCAAATTTAAAACCAAATCGCGTAGGCTTTCGTCATAGACGCTCATCGCGCCACTTACCTCGTCTATTAGGCGCTGCTTGTAGCTCCTTGCGCCCGCAAGACCTAGTAAATTTACGAAGGAATTTTTCGCGCCGTCCGCTCCTACGGGCTTGCCTGCGCTTGCCTCGTCGCCCGTGGCGTCGATGATGTCATCCTCGATCTGAAATATGAGACCTAGCTTCAGCCCGATCTTATAAAGCTCATGCGCGAGCTCGTCCTTTAGCCCGCCGATTATGGCGCCTAGCTCAAACGCCGCAGCGATGAGCGCGCCCGTTTTGTGCAGATGCAAAAACTCAAGCTCGCTTTGCTTTAGCGGACTGTTTTCAAAACGGCAATCGATCGCCTGACCCAGCACCATGCCGCTGCTGCCTGCGTTTCGCGCTAGAGTTTTAATGCATTTGATCTTGATCTCATCGCTTAGGTTTGCGCTTGCGGCGATCAAAAATGCGTCTGTATTTAGCGCATCGCCCACTAAAATCGCCGTGACCTCGTCGTATTTTTTGTGCAGGCTCGGTCGTCCGCGGCGCAGATCCGCATCGTCCATCGCGGGCAGATCGTCGTGGATAAGCGAGTAGGTGTGGATCATCTCAAGCGCCATCGCCATCGCCAACGCGCCCTCAAAGCGCCGTTCATCCACCGCCGAGACGACGCCTAGCAACAGCTGCGCGCGAAAGTGCTTGCCGCCCGCTTGCAGCATGTAATTGAGCGCCTCCTCAAAATACGGATGAAAGCTAGACGCCTTCAGCTCGTTTCGCTTCAAGTAATCTTTAAATTTTTCTAAAATATCCATCGATCCTACCTTGCGGTTTTTATTTGCTCTGCTTGGGCGCGCCCTTGACGAATGCAAATTCGCGCCCTTCTAATGCCTTTTCGTCGCGCAGCTTAGGCTTTGCTGTCGCGAGCCGTTTGTACGTCGCGTAGAAGTAATCATGCCGCTTAAAATTTTAAATTTTAATTTCCCTAGCTTTACGCAGTGCGCGAGGCGAAGGATGCTCCGCTTTTTTGAGCCGCATCTTACGCTCGATTTGCTCGCGGATACCGCACAACGGCTCGCCTTGCTTTGTATTTAAGCTGCGCTAGCTAAATTTTACTTTGCGCCGCAGTGTAGCAGCCTGCCGAAATTTTAGAATTTGTCCTCGTGCCACCCGTTAAATTTGACCGATTTGCTAAGGTTGAAATTTTAATAACCTAGCGTCAAATCAAGCGAGCCGTGCTTTATGCAAACCGTATCGCCACAAAAATCTAAATTTAATTCGCCTCTCCATAAAATTAGGCTTTATTTATACTACCGTCAAAGCGGCATGCCATATAAAATTCAAACTCATCCGCTAGGCGGAAGTAGCCACTCTCTCTAAAAAGCCTGCTTTCAACGATTTTGAAATAGGTTCAGCCCTTATTGCCGAGCAGATCGCCTAGGCCGCCGAGCCCTCCTAGCATGGACGCTGCAGCGCCTTTCTTTTCGTTTTCGACGAGTTTTATCGCGTCGCCTATCGCCGAGATTAGCAGGATCTGCAAGCTCTCTTTGTCGCTAAAAAGGCTGTCGTCGATGCTCAGATCAAGCACCTCGCCTGCGCCGTTTAGTCTGATGGCGACCATGCCCGCGCCCGATTTTACGGTAAATTCCTTACGTGCATTCTCCTCCTCGATCTGCTTAGCCTTGGCCTGCATCTGATCGAGCATCTGCCCCATTTTTGAAAAATCCATTCCTTCGAACATTTTTACTCCGTTATTTGGTTTTTTTCGTTTACCTGCACGATTTTTGGCTCGAAATCTCTCGCTTTTTTAGCGCTCATCTGAGCGTAGGCTACGATGATGACGACGTCGCCGACGCAGACTTTACGCGCGGCCGCGCCGTTTAGGCAGATCTCGCCCTTTTTATCGCCGCGGATCACGTATGTGGCAAAGCGCTCGCCGTTATTGACGTTTAGGATTTCGACTTTTTGGTACTCGCAAAGCCCCGCAGCTTCGATGAGCTCGGGTCCGATCGTGACTGAGCCTACGTAGTTGAGGTTGGCGTTCGTCACGCGCGCGCGGTGGATTTTGCTTGATAAAATTTCGATTTTCATCGGTCGTCCTTTAAATTTAGTCTAAATTTGATTCGCCTCGCGCCGCGACGAGCTCGCTCACGACCTGCTTGTCGCTGAAGGGGTGTTTCACGCCCTTGATCTCCTGGTAGGTCTCGTCGCCCTTGCCCAAAATAGCGATCATCTCGCCGTTTTTGGCAAGATCAAGTGCGCGCGCGATAGCCTCTTTGCGATCCGCGATCTTTAAAATTTTATCCTTTAGGCGCATTCCTGCGCAAATTTGCTCGATGATCTCATCTGGATTCTCGCTACGCGGATTATCGCTCGTGACGATGCAAATTTTGGCAAAGTGCTCGGCGATGGCGCCCATTTTCGGACGCTTGCCGTGGTCGCGATCGCCTCCCGCGCCGAAAACTGCGATGATCTCGCCGCTTGCACGCAGCGCATTTAGCACCTTTTCGATGCCGTCTGGGGTATGGGCGAAATCGACGATCACAAGCGGGTTTTTATTTACGACCTGCACGCGACCCTCGACGCCGCCGAAGTTTGCCAGGGCTTTTGCGATCTCCTCGTTCGGCAACTTGGTTAGAATTTTAACCGCCGCAAACGCCGCGGTAAGGTTGTAGAGATTAAACTCGCCGATGAGATCGCTTTGCAGCTGCGCATTATCGCCGTTTGGAGTGTGCACGAGCGCGTCGATACCGCCCTTTAGCCCGTATCCGCTCACGCTGAAGCTCGCGGCGTTTTTGATGCCGTAGGTAAGGGCGTTTGCGGGGTTAAATTTAATGTGCCCGTCGTCGGCGTTTATTAGTTTTGGCGCGTCGTCTGCGAAAAACGAGCTCTTGACCGCGGCGTATTCTTGCATGCTGCCGTGATAATCGAGATGATCTTGGCTTAAATTCGTAAAAATTTTAAGCGCAAATTTTAACCCCTCGATACGATTTTGCGCTATCGCATGCGAGCTAACCTCCATGACGAAGTACTCGCAGCCCTGCTTGCCGGCTTCATAAAGATAGCTCATCGTCTTAAAAACCGAGCTCGTCGTAAGCCCCTTCTCGTCGATTCTGCGCTC
>CAUSBF010000114.1:0-5700 GCA_963529595.1 uncultured Campylobacter sp. | reverse complement strand
GAGCTCGACTTTGCAATCGAGCTTCCTAATATCGGACGCTGCCGTGGTAATTCCTACTACACAATGAACGGCGATTTGGCTGCCGCATTTCGTATTATTCCTATCGATATTCCTAGCCTGGACGATTTAAAAGCCCCTACGATTTTTAAAGAGGTAGTCAAGCACGAAAAAGGCATGATTTTGGTTACCGGACCTACCGGTAGCGGTAAATCAACTACTCTTGCCGCGATGCTAAACGAGATCAACGAAAAAGAGCGCAAGCACATTATCACCGTTGAAGATCCGGTCGAGTTCGTCCATACCAATAAAAAAGCGCTTTTCTCTCACAGAAATATCGGCACCGATACCCATTCCTATGCTAATGCGTTAAAATTTGCCTTGCGTGAGGACCCGGACATTATCCTAGTTGGTGAGATGCGCGATAGAGAGACTATCTCGATCGCCATTACCGCGGCTGAGACCGGCCACTTGGTATTTGGTACGCTACACACCAACTCCGCGATGCAAACGATCAACCGTATTATCGATAGCTTTGATGGTGGCGAGCAGCTCCAAGTGCGAAATATGCTCTCCGTGTCGCTTACCGCGGTCATTTCGCAATCGCTTTTGCCGAAGCTTGGCGGTGGACGTATCGCGATCCATGAAATTTTGCTCAATAACAATGCCGTAGCGAATCTAATCCGCGAAAACAAGGTGCATCAAATTTACTCTCAAATGCAGCTAAATCAGCAATCTACCGGTATGATAACTCAAACTCAAGCGATGGTTAAAGCGATCCGTGCAAATCAAATTTCAAAAGACACGGCGTTTAGGTACTCGACTAACCTGCAAGAGCTAATAGGCGTGGTGGGTGCTTGATGGAAGGTATTAATTGGTTCGACGTCGGCTGTTTAGTACTCGTAGTGCTCTTTGGACTGCGCGGCATCACCAACGGCATCGTAAAAGAAATCTTTGGAATTTTGGGTCTCATCGGCGGTCTTTTTGCCGCGATGCGTTATAAAACTATGGCAGGCGAGTGGATTGCAGCCAAAATTCCCGCTTTACAGAATGCAAACGGCGTGCTTTCAGGCGATACGACGCAGGTTCTCATCGGCTTTATCGCTGTGCTTTTTGGCGTATGGATCTCGTGTCTTATTATAGGCGAAATCATTTCAAAATTCTTTAAATGGAGCGGACTCGGATTTGTTGATAAGATCGGCGGTTTCGTTTTTAGTGTAAGTAAAATTTTCTTAATTTTTGCCGTTATTGTTACACTTGCAAGCGGTCCTATGTCGATGAACGAACAGACTAAAAAGTATTTTGAAAGCAGCAAAACTGCGCCGATTTTCTTAAAAATCGGAAATTGGATTTTAAATCTCAAAGACGATCCGAAGATCAAACAAAGCTTGGATTCTATCGGTTCTAAGATGGATGATAAGCTCTTAAAAGATCAGAATTCTACCGCCCGTATGAACTTGGATCAAAATCAAAGCACTGAACCTAGCGATTTTAACGCCAGTTCAGAAGTAAATTCTACAGAAAGGACAAAATTATGAATGCAAAAATCGAAAATTTAGAGTTTGACGCTCTAATTGTTGAGTTTAAAAAGGCGCTTGCCGCTAGCGGCCTAAAATATACCAAGCAGCGCGAGGTCTTGCTTCGCACGCTTTATAACAATAACAAACACTTTACACCTGAGGCGCTTCATAACGAGATCAAAGCGAAATTCCCCGAACTAAACGTAGGCATAGCGACGGTGTATCGCACCTTAAATTTGCTTGAGGATTCGGGGATGGCTACGTCGATCTCATTCGGCGCGCAGGGTAAGAAATTTGAGCTTGCCAACAAGCCTCACCACGACCATCTAATCTGCAAAAGCTGCAATAAGATCATAGAATTTCAAGACGCCACTATTGAGCGAAAACAGCTTGCCGTCGCCAAAGAGCACGGATTTACGCTTACGGGGCACATGATGCAGCTGTATGGAATTTGCCCTGAATGCGCGGCAAAAAGGAAGTAGATTGTTTGATAGCCAGTTAGAAATCCAAAGGATAGACAAGGCGTCGGAACTTCGGAATTTGGGGGCTAATCCCTATCCGCACTTTCTAAAAAAAGATATGAGCATAGCCGAGTTTAGAGAAAAATTCGGCTATATAAAAGACGTCGAGGGTAAAAAAGCGAGCGAGGAGGTAAGCCTTGCCGGAAGGTTAAAGCTAAAGCGCGTCGCGGGCAAATCCACCTTCGCAAACATAGAAGATCAAAGCGGTAATATTCAAATTTATTACTCTCGCGACAGTATCGGCGAGGAGGATTACGCTAAATTTAAGAAAAATCTCGAAGTGGGCGATATAATTTTGGTGCGCGGATATGCTTTCGTCACCCAAACGGGCGAGTTTTCGATCCATGCTAGCAAAATAACGCTCGCGTCCAAAGCGATCTGCCCGCTTCCGGAGAAATTTCACGGCTTAACCGACATCGAGATGCGCTACCGCCAAAGATACCTCGATATGATAATGAACCCCGAGATTCGCGAGGATTTTATCAAGCGCTCGATCATCGTTAGCGAGATCCGTAGCTTTTTTGAAAAACACGGATTTTTAGAGGTCGAAACGCCGATGATGCACCCTATCGCGGGCGGCGCGAATGCTAAGCCTTTCATCACGCACCACAATGCCCTAGACGTCGATCGCTACTTGCGTATCGCGCCGGAGCTCTATCTTAAGCGCCTCGTCGTAGGTGGCATGGAGGCGGTCTTTGAGATCAACCGAAACTTCCGCAACGAAGGTATGGATCTGACGCACAATCCGGAATTTACCAGCATAGAATTCTACTGGGCGTGGCATGATTATAACGACGCGATGAACCTAACCGAAGAGCTATTTAAAGCGCTGTTTAAGAGGCTCGGGCTGGGCGAAATTTTAACTTACGATGAGCGCAAGATCGATTTTTCAAAGCCTTTTGCGCGCATAAAGTATCTCGACGCGCTTACGCAGATAGGCGGCATCGAGCCGCAGATCGTAAATGATCGCGAAAAGATCATCGCCAAACTCAAAGCCGATAAATTTGAAGTCAATGAAAAGCTCGATCTAGGCCACCTGCAGAGCGAACTTTTTGATAATTACGTAGAAGCTAAGCTCATAAATCCGACCTTCATCGTGGATTTTCCGATCTCGATCAGCCCGCTTTCGCGCAGAAGCGACGAAAATCCGCAGATAGCCGAGAGATTTGAGCTTTACATCGCAGGCAAGGAGCTAGCCAACGCCTTTAACGAGCTGAACGATCCGCTCGATCAATACGCCAGATTTAAGGCGCAAATCGACGCTAAAAACGCGGGCGACGACGAGGCGCACGAGATGGATGAGGATTATGTTCGCGCGCTTAGCTACGCGATGCCGCCGACTACCGGCTGGGGGCTTGGAATCGATCGCTTGGCGATGATTTTGCTGAATAAAAAATCGATCCGCGACGTGATTTTGTTCCCTGCGATGAGGCCGCTAAATTTAGAGAAGGAGTGAACGTGTCAAATTTAGAAAAATTCGATAATGAAATTTTTAGTTTAACCAATAAAGAGCTTGCCCGCCAGTGCGATTATTTAGAGATGATCGCAAGCGAAAATTTCACCTATCCCGAGGTGATGGAGGCGATGGGCTCGGTGCTAACGAACAAATATGCCGAAGGCTATCCCGGCAAGCGCTACTACGGCGGTTGCGAGTTCGTAGACGAGATCGAACAGATCGCGATCGACCGCTGCAAAAAGCTCTTCGGCTGTGAGTTTGCAAACGTCCAGCCAAACAGCGGCAGCCAAGCCAACCAAGGCGTATATGCTGCATTTTTGAAACCTGGCGAGAAAATTTTAGGCATGGCGCTTAGCCATGGTGGGCATTTGACGCACGGCGCAAAGGTCTCAAGCAGCGGAAAGATGTATGAGAGCTTCGAATACGGCGTAGAGCTCGACGGTCGCATAAACTATGATAAGGTGCTTGAGATCGCTCAGATCGTAAAACCAAAGATGATCGTTTGCGGCGCAAGCGCCTATACGCGCGAGATAGATTTTGCTAAATTTAGACAGATCGCTGATAGCGTGGGTGCATTTCTTTTCGCCGACGTAGCGCACGTCGCAGGTCTCGTCGTCGCGGGCGAACACGCTAATCCGTTTCCGCACTGCCACGTCGTAAGCTCGACCACGCACAAGACGCTTCGTGGTCCGCGCGGTGGCATTATAATGACCAACGACGAGGAATTTGCTAAAAAGATCAACTCGGCGATCTTCCCGGGTATCCAGGGCGGTCCGCTAATGCATGTCATCGCCGCTAAGGCGGTGGGCTTTAAACACAATCTAAGCCCCGAGTGGAAGGTCTATGCCAAGCAGGTCAAGGCAAACGCTAGAGTTTTGGGCGAAACGCTAGTTGCGCGCGGTTTTGATCTCGTTAGCGGCGGCACCGATAACCATCTGATTTTGATGAGCTTTTTAAATAGAGATTTCAGCGGCAAGGACGCTAGCGCCGCGCTTGAAAACGCAGGCATTACGACGAATAAAAACACCGTACCGGGCGAGACGCGCAGCCCGTTCATCACCAGCGGTATCCGCGTCGGAAGCCCCGCACTTACGGCGCGCGGGATGAAAGAGAAAGAATTTGAGTTTATCGGAAATAAAATCGCCGACGTACTAAGCGACATCTCAAATTCCAAGCTTCAGGTGCAGGTCAAAGAGGAGGTGCGAGATTTGGCGCACCGCTTTATTATCTACGATCGCGCGATGTATTAAATTTAATAAATTCGGGTAAGCTTACCCGAATTATCTATTTCGTAAATTTTGCGTGGTAGAATTTACAAAGTAAATAATAATCTTAGGAGAGAGTATGAACGACAAAAATTTCGATATGAGCAGCATAGACGACATAGTGATCAATAGCGGCAATGTCGATAAGAACGCGAATTTAAAAAAAGGTCTTACCGTCGCAGCTGGCGTCGTAGTTTTATTCTTAATCATTTTAATCATAATGAAGGCTATTAATAAAGACGATATTGATACTAACGCAGGTCTTACTATGCCTAGTGAAGAAGAGCTTGCCAAAGCGGAGCAAAAGCCTGCCGTACAAGTTCAAAAACCTGAGCCTTCGCAGCCTGAGCCTGTAGAGGTAAAATCAGAACCCAATACAGCATCTGCAGCTCCAACCAAAGTAGAGATAAAAACCCAAGAGCCTAATTCCGAAAGCAAGGTCGTCGCAAGCGCTCAGCCTGAAGCACAGAAAGTAGAAATCCAAAAGCCCGAAATCAAAGAAGAGCCAAAAAAATCCGAAGTTAAAATAGAAAGTAAAAAGATTGAGCCTAAAGACGAAGCCAAAAAGTCTGAAAAAACGGACGTAAAAAAGTCCGAGCCTAAAAAAGAATCTGCAAAAGACGAGATCAAAAAAGAACCTTCTAAAACCGAAATTAGAAAAGTCGAGCAAAAAGTAGAGCCTAAAAAAGAACCCGAAAAACAAGCAAAAGCAGAAGTTAAAAAAGAGCCTTCAAAAACGGAAGTTAAAAAGGAACATGTTAAAGCTGAGACCAAGAAAGAGCCTACTAAGTCCGAGCCTAAAAAAGAAGCCGGCAAGCCGGAGTCTAAAAGCGAGAGCGTAAAAGCTGGCGTTGCAGCAAAGAGCACCAGCACCAGCGTGGCAAACGGCAGTTATGTGCAGGTTTTCGCATCAAATGCCTACGATCCAAACGGGTCTGACA
>CAUSBF010000113.1:0-5712 GCA_963529595.1 uncultured Campylobacter sp. | reverse complement strand
AAATTTTACCGCCCGAGCGCGGAATTTTAGGCTTTGGTTTTGAGCGCCGAAAATAAAATTTCATGCTAGCCCGCTTATAACGCCATCGCTAGTAATCTTCATATTTAGCGCGTTAGGAACTTTTGGCAGCCCCGGCATAAGCATTATCTTGCCGCAGACGGCGACGATGAAGCCCGCTCCCGTGCGGATTTGAAGGTCTTTGACGCTGAGCTTAAAGCCGCGCGCCCGCCCAAGCGCTTTAGCATCGTCGCTGAAGCTATACTGCGTCTTTGCGATGCAGACGTTTAGCCGCTCAAGCCCCAAGGCCTTGATGTGCTGCAGCGCCTTTTGCGCCTCTGGCTCAAAAACGACCTCGCTCGCGCCGTATGGTTTAAATTTTACTTCGCGGCGACGGGCTATCCGTATTCAAAAAGCGGTGCCCATTATATTATAAAATTTCGCCGTCTCGCGACAGCTGTCAAACGGCGCATTAAATTTAAAATTTACAAAACGCAAAATTTCAAAATTTCGCACAGAGCGGTATCTCTACGCGGCGCGCTGCCAAATTTCTACGCAGAAGCAGCCTTCGCAAAAGCGGTATATCAGGCGGTAGCCCGCCCGCCGCGCGCTATGGCGTATTACGCGCAGCACGAAGCCGTGCGCGATAACCGCCGCGTCCGTCTCTAGCAAAGACGGCACTAGATCAAGCGCGCGCGCCGTTCTGCTTTCGCGCTTGCGCCGCTAGGGTTCATGCCGTACAGCCACAGCAGGCGCGAGAGCACGAGCCGACAATGGCATTTTATTAGCGGCACGGGAAATATTCGCAGATTAAACTCGCGTAAAGCCTCTAGGTACTCTATGTCCCGCTGCGGGAATAGCTTTTGCGCCGTAAGCGCGGCGCGCGGCAGCGGCGAGGAGCATACTCGGTTTATGCGGGTGAGCTTTTCGTATGCGGCGCTGCTTTTAAATTTATAGGTTTCATACAGAGCTAAGCTTTGCGTAGTATCGTACAGGATCGCGCGCCGTGTCGCTTCTGCGGCGTCGCATACGCCGCGATCGATCAGCGGCGTAACGTGGCGGATTAGCGCTAGCGTCATGATCTTGCCCTAAATATAGAAGTTTTCGCGGCTATTTAAGCCTTTCGTAGCTTTCGCATGAGCTTTGCCATGCCTTTTCATGCTCCGCTACCGAGCTCATAAATCTATCTTTACCGCCTAGCTCGCAGGCTTTTTTATAGTACTGCACGGCTTTAACATTATCTATGCCCTCGTAAAGACGCGCTAAATTTAAGCACGCAAGCCAGCTGTCCGCGATATCCATATCGCAACCGCGCACATAGTAACCTACGCCCTTTATAGCGTCTTTGCGCACGCCTCTGCCTTTGATATACGCAGAGCCTGCATTACTGCAGCCTATCGCGTGCCCGTCATCGCAGGCTTTGTCGAACAGCTCCGCTGCCTTTGCCTCATCGCGTGGCATCCCCCTCTCCGCTTTGATACAAAATGCCTAAATTTACGCACGACTCTACATCGCCGCCTTTGCAAGCTTTGACGTATAACGGCGCAGACTTTAGCAGATCTTGCGGCACGCCCCAGCCATAATTATAAATCTGCGCCAACGCCCCGCACGACTTCATATCGCCCTTATCGCAGGATTTTGTAGCCCGTCTTATATCGTCTGCGGTAATTTCAAAATTTTCGGCAAGCGCGAAATTTGCAGCAAACGTCGCGATAAGCGCTAGAACTGAAATTTTATTTTTCATTTTCATCCTTTTTGGTTTTTTAAGATCGCGCGCTAAGCCTAAGGCGCAGATTTACCGTTAAGGCGCAGTTTGATCGCTAGAGTTCGGGTTCGTTCTCGCCTGCTCTTTGCTTTTTAGCGCCTCGTAAATTTCATCGACGCCGCTTAGGTTTTGATCCAAAACCTCTCTCGCCTTTTTTAGAGTGCGTGCGCCAAAAATCCCGTCCTGCTTCACTCCGATGCTTTTTTGGATATATAAAATTTTATCCTTTTGCATCGCAGCGGAATTATTAGCCGCCCCGGAAGCGGAATTTGAAGCAGGGCTTTCAGAGCCGCTAGAGCTTGCACTCGTAGAATTTTCGTCTGTAGAATTTACGCCATCACTCGCGGAAGCGGAATTTTCGTCCTCAAAAAATGCAGGCATCCACCCTCGCAGTAGCCCTGCTGCGCCGGTTTTCGGCACGTAGCCCGTATTTGCCGCGCCTCCGTAGATTACGCTAGCTAAAACGGCGCAGAGCAGAGCTTTGCAAAAGCTAGCAAACGCCGCGCCGCCCCTGCCGCAGCGATACTCTCGCGGAATTTTACGAGCTTTTACGGCACACCGCACTACGCTTGCCAGCCACAGCACTCCTCCGCCTAACAGCCCCGCAGCAGCGATTACCGCGCCGCACGCAAGTGCCCAAAAATAATGCTCCGCAAAGATCATCTCGAAGCAGCCCTCGCACGCTAGTGTAGCCGCTGCGATGAGCGCGCCTCCGCCTATGCACCACACCGCGCGGTCATAGCGTGGGCTTAGCACGCCAAGCGCCCCAGCCATCGCGCTGCCCAAATCGCGATCGCATTGCTGCGAAATAAAGCCCTCGCAAACGCGCATAATCGCCACGGCAAAACTCTGCGCGCAATCCTCGCGCAAAGAACGTAGGGAAAAGAACTTCTTTAATCGCGCAAAGGGCGAAATTTTAGAATTTGACGCGGCAGGGCTTTGCGTATTCGCGCGATTTTTAAATTTTGCAGCGGCGAGGTTTTTGGAATTTGCGGAATTGATTGCGGCGGAGTCTATGGAATTTGTGGAATTTTCAGCACCCAAGGCGCTTAAATCTCGGTAATCTCGCTCGCCGTGTAATTCGTAAAGATCCTCCGCGGCGCGATCAGAAGTGCCGCTTAAGCCCTCTTGCGAGCCGGCAAAATTAGATCCATTCTGCGCGAGAGCTTCGCTGCTTTGCTGCCTAGCCTCAAAATCGCTAGCAGAATTCTCTCCCGAAAGATCCGCCCCTGCAAATTTTATGCCGCCGCTCACTCCGCCTGCAAACCTGCCTTGCTCTCCGCGCGATCTCAAGTGATTATCTTCCGCACCCATAGAATTTGCCGAAGCGCTCGCGAATTTCGTGCCCGCAAATTTTACGCTCGCGCCGCCCTCGAGATTTTCTTTGCGAGAAGCGTCTTTTGCAAGGCTCAAAGCATCACGATCGGCCGTGCCGCAGGTAGAATTTACAGAGTTAAAATGTCCATCCGCGCCGCGCAACTGATCAAGATTTAGCGTCTCGCCGCGCAGCTTAGCACTAGCTAGGCGCATCGCCGCATCCAGCACAGGCTTTGCGCGAAACAGCGCAAAAAGGCTTTGCGCATCGTTCTGCCCTAGCCTAGCGGGTGCGCCGCGCACCGCCGCAAGCTCCGGCGCAAAAACTTCGTCCAAAAAATTAGGTCTTACGAATGTTGCACCTCCGAAGCACGCCGCATCGTAAGCCTTGCCGCAGACGGCAAAACTCAAGCGCAAAAAATCATCCTCCGCGCTAAATACCGCTTCGCAGCCGCCCTGCACCGCTCGCAGCGAGCTTAGACGAAATAAAAGTCTGCGTGCTGCAAAACCTACGCCCCTGCTGCATAAAAACTCCAGCAGCTCGCGCCCGAAAACCTGCGAGCTAGCGCCTATGCTGACGCTCGGGCGGGCATAAACGGATATTTTGCCGGTGCGAGTGAAATACCCGCGCCCATCGCAGTGCTCGCAGCGAAAATCACCCGCACCGCCGCACTTTTCGCAGCGCAATCTGCCTGCGCCGCCGCAAGCGGGACAAATGCGCGAGCCGCTACCGCCGCAGCTAGCGCAGGGAATGAAGCGATAACCCATAGAATTTGACGCAGAGCCTGCAGAATCGCCTCCAGAAAGGCCGCGCGCATGAGCGTCCGTAGAGCTTAACGCCGCGCGGCTATAGCCGCCGGTGCCCTTGCAATCGGGACAGATCAAGCGCCCGCGCCCGCCGCAGTTAGCGCACGGCACCTTGCCTGCGCCTTCGCAAGCTTTGCAGCGCCTCCTGCCCGATCCGCCGCAATGCTCACAACGCAGCTGAACGCTAAAGGGCTTAAAATCGTGAAATTTTATGATTTGATCCGCATTCATAGCGGCTTTTTGGGGATCTGCACGCAGACGTAGCATAAAGGTCTCGCTTAGCTCCGCATCAGTGCTTGCCGCGCGTAGGCACTCGCGCGCATGAGCCTCGAACTGCGCGACGTCAGCGAAATGCAGCTGAGCACGCTCGCCGCCACTTATCTGCGAGACGCTAAACTTGCCGGCAAAGTCATAACGCACGCCAAGCCTCACGCTAAATCCGTAAAACTCGCGATCAAGCTCACGCAGATCGGCGCCACCGCTACGCGCTAGGGCTTTAAGCCTAGCAACAAACACCTCTGCTAGCTCCTCTTTATCCAGCTTGTCCATGATCGCTCCTTTCTTGCGGGCGCGCCACAAAGCCGCGCCGCATAAATTTTAAAATTCCTTTATTAAGATCCCGCAAATTTTAGCATTTCATATAATTATACCGCGAAAGGGAATTTTAAAATTCCAAAATCTCACGCAGGATGGAATTTAGCGCCATTGCGCGCCGTAAAATCTCGCTGCAAATCAAAGCTCTAAAATATAGCTCGACGTAGAATCTCGCACTGCGGTGCGGCGACGTACATAACTGCCGCAACAAATACGGCGCAAACGGATCGCAAAACGGAGCCGCCAGGCATACGGCGCCCGAGTGATGGCAGCGGGCATGCAAGACTTTAACTCCGCAGCAGCGCATAATTTGGCTCGCGACGATGCGCGATACGGCATAACGCACAGCAAATTTCGCGGCCGCGTGAAATTTTAAATTTCACAGCTAGCTCGTACGTACGACATGCAATTTAAAATTTCACGACAGCTATAGCGCGGCGTGCAGCGATCTAAATTTATGACAAGCGGCGGCGCGCAAATTTCAATCCCGCGCGACAATCAGGCGACGGGTGTGTGGAGTACAATTTAATTTACAAGCGCGCAGCGGCATATAGTCGTCGCACAAATTTAGTCGCAGCGAGCAGTTTCAGCATAGAATTTCATGCCGCGACGCAGCGGCTCGTAAAATTTAGCTCTACTGCCGCACAGCTATAGCCGCCTGCGCCTTTGCAAGCAAAGCGGATCAGACGTCCGCGCCCACCGCAGGCGATGCACGGCGGTGTGTAAAATTTAATCCGGGCGCCGCAAACCTCCGCTAACATGACTGATCGCGTGAGCGTAAAATTTAGCTCGCCTGCCGCATAATTTAACTCGCAGCGGCGTATGTCGCGGCGCAAGCGCGAATTTCAGATTGTGCGGCGATCTGCTGCGCGACCGACGGATTAATTTCACGGTGTGCTCGACATGAAATTTAGAATCTCGTAGCGACACATAACACTGTGCGCAGCCGCGTGAAATTTTGAATTTCACGGCGAGCTTATGCATTATGAAATTTTAAATCTTGCCGCGATGAGCTCGCAAACTCGCAAGCGGCTCGGTTTAAAATCTTGCGCCCAGTTTTTGCGCGGAATTTTGCGAGCAAAATTTCAAATGCCAAACCCGAGCAAATTTTGCGCCGAATTCTGCGTAGAATTTTACGCAGAATTTAATGAAATTTCGCGGGACGAACCCGGCGCGCCGAAATCCGACTAATCCGACTAATCCGACTAATCCGACTAATCCGACTAATCCGACTA
>CAUSBF010000112.1:0-5803 GCA_963529595.1 uncultured Campylobacter sp. | reverse complement strand
GCGCAAACTAAAGCGCGCACAAAACCCACTCACTTCGGCTTCGACGCATCAAATTAAAAGCGACGCGCGAAGCAAGGCCCTCCAACCCGCTAGAATTTTGCCGATTAAGCCACCTTGTTTAATTAAAATTACACTTTTATTTGCTCTGCGGGTTTAAATTTCGCTCATCTTAAAGCTCGCTGCGAATTTTAAAATTTTAACCCGGCACTCGTCGCTTCCCTTAAAATTTTAAAATTCTTAAAATTTTAGCGAGATCAAGGAGAGATTATGAAAAAAGTTCTACTTTCATGCACCTTGGCTGGCGCGCTTTTCGGCTTGGAGCTCGACGGATTCAGTGCGCCCGAGGGTTCGCTAATCACTGAGGACGCTTTTTACATCGCAAATCGCGGCAAAAACGAAGATTCGCTAGGCAGGAGCGGCTTTATAAGCAGGATCGTAAAAAATTCCAACGTCGTTGAGACCAATTTTATAGACGATCTGGTAAATCCCGGCGGAATGGCGCAGATCGGTGATGTGCTCTACGTATGCGATCTGGACGCGATCAGGGGCTTTAGCAAAGGACAGGAGGTTTTCAATCTAAAAATCGAGGGAGCGCAGGCCTTAAACGACGTCGTAGCGCTCGGTAGCGAGGTTTTGCTCGCAAGCGATCCCGCGCGTGGGACGATCTGGCGCATCGACCTGCTCTCGCGCACCGCGGATGAGTTCGCGCGTATCGACCCGTCGCTAGGCAATGCGGGCGCGCTTCTGCTCAAAGGCGACAAGCTTCTGATCACCACCTTCGATCTTAGCGGAAAGGTCCCGGGGCGCGTGCTAAGCATGGATCTAAAATCTCGCGAAATTTCGATCTTTGCCGATATGAAGGGGGTTTTCTACGGTATAGCGCGCGGAAAAAACGGCGAAATTTTAATTAGCGACTGGGGTGAGGACCTTTTAAGCGGTAAAATTTGGCGTATCGATGCAAACGGGCAGATACGCAAAATAAACCTCGGCGCGATGCAAAGACCTGCGGACATCTCAAGCGACGGCAAGGTTTTATTGATCCCAAAATCGCTGGAAAACAAAGTCGAGCTGATAAATTTGCCGTAACCGACCGTCTTATTGCGCTTCGCAGTTTGCTTAAATTTTACAAAATATATGCAATATCGTGCTTTATAAGCCATCTTTTTGTGCTTCGCCACTTGCGCGGCAGTATCAGTTACGGACCAGAGCCAATCGCGATACCAAAATTAGGTCAATGCCGAAGCCGGTCGCAGCGCCAAGGCTAATTGCGGCAGCGTAAGAGTTATATTACGAAACCGATCGCCCTTTTTCGCGCGCACTCAAGAGCCAAGTATGCCCAAAAGCTGCGTGTGTCGTCTTACAACACGCAAATGCCGAGCCTGCCGTAAAATTTGCAAATCCATCTACCCTCCTTTTAAATTCCATCGCCTTAAATTTCATCGCCGCAGATATTTTCGCAGACCGAGCGGCGCGAAATTTTAGCGCGAAATTTAACGCCTGCCGTGACTTAAAAGCCTTAAAGACTCATAACGCGCGAAATTTCAGCGTAAATTTTAACGATGAGAGGCGCTTTTACATACCGCGTCGTATCTGCGCGCGACCGAATTCTACGCGGCGGTGCGATCTCGGTTACTGCGCGCTGTCGCTGTACGGATGCGTGAAGCTTACCATTCTACGCAGCGCCTATGTCTAGGCCGCTCCTGGCGCCCGCGCGCAGAACCTACCTCTTTACGCGCCTTCCCAGACGGCGGGGGCGTCAAGCTCTACGTATGAGTTTAAAATTTCATACGGCTCGTAGCTAAATTTATACGCTAGGCTCGGACACTGCTTCACCGCATAGCCCAGATAGATCCATCGTAGCCCCAGATCTTGGGCGAACTCGATCTGTTTTAAAAGCGAAAATTTACCCAGACTTAGATGCGGCAGATACGGATCGTAGTAGC
This sequence comes from uncultured Campylobacter sp., assembly GCA_963529595.1. Classification (GTDB taxonomy): domain Bacteria; phylum Campylobacterota; class Campylobacteria; order Campylobacterales; family Campylobacteraceae; genus Campylobacter_B. The sequence goes on along the minus strand of CAUSBF010000112.1, from coordinate 3,860 downwards.
AATACACCGAGCTGATGCCGTCATCCACGATATCGATGAGATCGACGCAGATAAGCCGCCCGTCCTCGCCGTAGTAAGAAATTTCTTTGCCGAAGTCGCCGTGGCCTTGGACGTAAATTTCGTCATATCGCTCAAAATCGATCTCTTGCACAGGCCAGCCCTTTTTTAGATGCATGTAGTCGTGATAAAGCGCGAAAAGCTCCAAACGCGCATCGTTTAAAAGCGGGCGAGATTGCCATACATAGGCGGTCGTGCGATTATTTTTATAGACGCGGCGGTGCGATCTGCTAAATTTAAAATTTGAAGCATCGACACGCAAACTTTTACACTCCGCGCAGGCTGCGCAAACGGGCTTTTGAAAATACCTGCCGAAGCGGCGGTAGCCGTGCTGCACTAAGTTTGAATTATACTCGAAGTCGCAGTCTTTTATGTAGAGATACTCGCTGCGTGCGGCTCTGCCGCCTAGATAGGGGCAGGCAAAATCCAGCGTACAAAATGGAATTTCAGTCATTCAGCTTTTTGATATTCGCCGCGTCCACGTATTTTAAAAACTCGTCTTTGAGGCGCTTTTCGCGTGCGGCGATGCTCTCTTTGGCTGCGTCAAATTCCTCCGCGACGCCGTCTAAGCCGCTTTCGCTTTGCAAGCTCAAATCATCATCTCTGAAAATATCTTTAAACTCGTCGCGATTTGGATTAGGTTTTTTGGGCTTTTTGGGCGCGGAGCTTGCCGCTTTGTCCTTAAGCATGTCCTTTTTTATATCTTTTAGGCTATCTAAAAAATCCATGCTCTTTCCTAAATCCGTGCCGATTTACGCATCGCAGCGATGATGGCGGCGATCGCTTCGTTTTTATTCGGCTGCATATCGTCGATGGTGTTTTCTAAAATTTTGTCTAAATTTTTCTCTACGTAGCTCGTGTCGAAAAAGCCGAGTCGAAATTCACGAGACTTGCTTATGCTAAGCAAAAACGGAATAATCGTGCGCACCCCCTCGATGCGAAACTCCTTCAGCGCGCGCTCTAGCTTATTGACGGCCAGGTCGTAGTCGGTGGTTTTGATGATGAGCTTAGCTAGAAGCGAGTCGTAAAACGGCGGAATTTTATAACCTTTGTAGATGTGGCTATCGACGCGCACGGAGGGACCTAGTGCAGGATAATAATCGCTAACGGTGCCGGGAACCGGAGTGAAATTTTTCCAGACGTTTTCAGAGGTAATACGCGCCTCGATCGCGTAGCCGTGCGGCTTAATGTCGCTTTGCTCAAGCTCTAAAATTTCGCCGTTTGCGATACGGATCTGGCGCACGACGAGATCGACGCCCGTAACCTCCTCAGTAATGCCGTGCTCGACCTGGATGCGGGTATTCATCTCCATAAAATAGAAGTTGTTGTAATCATCGAGTAGAAATTCCACCGTGCCGACGTTTGTGTAATTCACCGCTTTTGCCGCGGCTACCGCAGTCGTACCCATCGTCTTACGTAGATGTTCGCTTATCGAGGGGCACGGCGCAATCTCGATGATCTTTTGGTGGCGGCGCTGGATCGAACAATCGCGCTCGCAGAGGTGAATGATGTTGCCGTAATTATCGCCGATGATCTGAAACTCGATATGGCGCGGCTTGACGACGAGTTTTTCCATAAAAATTTCATCGTTGTTAAAAAAGGTCTTCGCCTCCCTCGTGCACGAATCGTAGGCGCTCTGCATATCCTTCTCGTCCCACACCTCGCGGATACCGCGTCCGCCGCCGCCGCCGCTAGCTTTTAAAATCACGGGATAGCCGATCTCGCGCGCATATTTTTTGATCGTATCCATGCTCTCGTGATTGAGCTTTTCAGTGCCGGGCACGATCGGGATGCCGTTTTTGCGCATCAAATAGCGAGCGATGTTTTTGTTGCCCATTTTGCGGATAACGTCGGGCTTTGGACCGATAAAGATAATGCCCGCGTCCTCGACCTCTCTTGCAAAGTCAAAATTCTCGCTCAAAAAGCCGTATCCAGGATGTATCGCATCAGCACCACACTCTTTGGCGACTTCGACGATCTTTTTGGCATCCAGATAGCCTTTTAGCGCGTCCGCGCTGAGCTCGTAGGCCTCGTCGGCGATTTTTACGTGCAAGCAATCGATGTCGGGTTTGGTATAGATCGCGACGCTTTTAATATGCAGATCTCTGCAGGCTCTAATGATGCGAACCGCGATCTCGCCGCGATTAGCGATAAGAATTTTACGTATCATAAATAATTGCCTCTTTTAAAGAAATACCGCGGTAATAATAGTATAAAAAATTTTATAGCAAGTTGAAATTTGCAAAAGGCGGTTGAAATTACAGATAAAATTTAAAGAAGATTTATGGTGCCCGAGGTCGGAATCGAACCGACACGAGGTCGCCCTCGCCAGATTTTGAGTCTGGTGCGTCTACCAATTTCACCACTCGGGCATTTAAAAAGTTTTGATTGTATAAATTTAAAAAAGAAAAGCCCCGAAGACGGGGCTTGGAGCAAGAAAATTATTTTTTCTTCTTGCCTTTTGCAGCTGCAACAGCCTCTTTTAGCTGTTTGCCGACTTTAAATTTTACTACTTTAGTAGCAGGAGATTTGTAAGTTCTGTTTGTGCCAGGAACTTTACCCTCGCGAGCTGCACGCTCTGCGATGCCGAAAGATCCGAAGCCGATGAAGCTTATGTCATCACCTTTTACTAAAAGCTCTTTGATAGCTTCAAGTGCAGAATCTACTACCTTAACGGTATCTTTTTTAGAAAGACCTGCCTTCTCGGCAACTACTTGGATAAAATCAGCTTTTTTCATGCTAATCCTTTAAAATAAAGTGGTTTCGGCGGTATTCTACAATAGTTTCGCAAAAAATACAATAGTTTTTTAAGAAAAAAACGCAAAAATCGGCAAAATTTAGCCGAATTTAGCCCAAATTCGTCAATTTTTCAGATTTTGCTTCTTGGAATTTCAAAATTTCGCCATATTTTTGGGTCGATTTTTGAAATTTTGCCCGATTCAAAAAATTTCAAAATTTTACCCCGCCACGCCTCATTTTTATAAAATTTCGCTCCAGCCTGCCGCTTTAAAATATATAAACTATATTTTGTTATAATCCGCGCAAAATTTCAAAGGCTTTTTATGACTAAAATTTTAATGATAGAGGACGATTTAGAACTCGCCGAAATTTTAAGCGAATATCTGCAGCAATACGATATCGATATCACCGTCGCGGACGATCCGTTTTTGGGGCTTTCCAAGCTAAATTTAGAAAATTTCAACCTCGTGATTTTAGACCTCACACTTCCTGGGATGGACGGGCTTGAGGTCTGCAAAGAGATCCGCAAAAGCACCGATATACCGATCATAATATCAAGCGCCCGCCACGATCTGACCGATAAGATCAATGCTTTTGATTTCGGTGCGGACGATTATCTGCCAAAGCCTTATAATCCGCAAGAGCTTTTAGCACGCATCAAGCGCCACATCGAGCGCTACGACATAAACTCCATCCAGCGCGCCGCAAAGCCCAAAAAAGACCTCGAAGTGGATGATTTCCGCCACGTCATCAGCTTCAAAGGACAGCCCCTATCGCTCACTATCGCCGAATACGACGTGCTTTCGTATCTCATCAAAAAGGAAGGCGGCGCGATCACCCGCGAGGAGCTCATCTACAACTGCAGCTCCATAAGCGAGGAATCCTCAAGCAAAAGCATCGACGTCATCATCGGCCGCATCCGCCTAAAGCTTGGCGAAACGTCCAAGGCGCCTAGCTACATCCACGCCATCCGCGGCGTAGGTTATAAGCTGATACAATGAGCGGGCTTGCGCCGGGCAAGCGGCGCGATAGAATTTAGCCGCTCGCGGCTCTAAATTTAATAG
>CAUSBF010000111.1:0-5805 GCA_963529595.1 uncultured Campylobacter sp. | reverse complement strand
AGTATTTGCCATAGGGTGGTTAGCTTCGGTAGTTTTAAATGTTTCGGCGGTTTACGGCACTAGGGAGATTACTGCCTCAAAAGGTGGCTACAATATAGCGAATCTGGCGTATCACGTAAGGCAGATGAATAGGCGGGAGTTTTAGGTATTTAAATTTAAGGGGCGATTAGTATAATCCTACATTATTTTAAAAAAGGAGTTTAAAATGACTTTTATGGAGTCTGTGCAAACTTGCGTCAAGCAAAAATACGCCGCATTTAGCGGGCGAGCATCGAGGTCGGAGTACTGGTGGTTTTTTCTATTTACCGTGCTTGGTGGGATTGTTTTGAGCTTGATAGATGGCGTTTTAGGCACTACGATAGGGTACAATCAAATAATAGCCGGCAAAATCGTCCATCAAGAAATCGGCATTATAGATGCGCTTTTTCAGCTGGCTATGCTCGTGCCAGCCATCGCTGTATCGGTCAGGCGACTACATGACACGGATAGAAGCGGCTGGTTTTTTCTGTTTATTCTAACGCCGATAGTAGGTGCTTTTTTCGGCGATATTGGGCTTTTAGTATCATTTGTGGGTTGGATAGTGCTGCTTGTATTTTTCGTGCAGCGCGGCGATAGCGGGTCCAATCGCTTCGGATACGATCCGCTATGATAAAGCTCTAAAGATTTGCGGAATTTAGAATTCTAAAATTCCGTGCAGATAAAATTCTTTGTATTATCGCTTAAAATTCTATGCATAAGTACTTTGCAGCGCTAAATTTTTCTTCAAATAAGCTGTGGAAATCCTCTTTAATTGATTGCCATTATCTGTAACTTAGAATTTTTATATTATAATGGCGCTCAAAATTTTATTTTAGAAAGGATGAAAATGAAAGAGAGAATCGAGGCGCTGTTCGCGCAAAACCCTAAAATTTCGATCGCGCAGATCTGCAAAGAGCTCGGCGCCAAAGAGATCGACGTACTGCTAAACCTGCCCGAGCGCTTCGGAAAGAGCGCCGGCGGCGATAAATTCGGCGAGGTCATTAGGGAGCTTGAGAGTTGGGGCGAGGTGCTTTTTGTAAAAAATACACCGAGCTTCATCATCGAATTTAAAACCAAGATCCCAAGCGGCAAGAGCACGCGCGGATTTTATAATTTCGGCATGGGCGCAAACGGCGATGAGGCGCATGGGCTGGGCATTTTGGGGGGTCATCTAAAGACGGATGAGATCGATAAGATCATCCTCGTGACGCAGACTTTCATGGGGATGCTCTCGAAATTCGTGGGCTTTTACGACAAAGCGGGTGAGAATATATTTAAAATTTACGTCTCGCGCGACGAGAAAGGACAGCTGCTAGCCGAGCAAGACGCGAAATTTGAAGCGTTAAAAGCCGCGATTTAGCGTTCGCGCAAAGCTCATTTTGCACGGCTTGCGTAAAATTTGCCCTTGCGCGGGCATTTAGGCTTGATCTCGCCCTTTACGCGCGAGATCAAATCCGTAAAATTCTACTGCAAAATAACACTGCGCGCACCCCTATGCGCTCACGCGCAAAATTGATCCGCTGCCGCCCTCTTTATCTCCCGCCTATGCGTGTTTATGGTTTTGATCTGCGGCGCAGAATCGCCTCCTTTTCTCGCCGCCTTCATTCAGAATCGATCTTGTCGGTTTAATGTAGCAACCGACTTTAACGCGCGGGAATAGTTTTTCGAATTTGACACAGAACCGTCCTTTTCTTCATTTCATCCCAAGCGCGCGCAGTATCTCGGGCGCAGAGAGTTTGAATTAAACGGGCTCGCGGCAGGGCGAATTAAACGGATAAAATTTAGTCGGAGGATTTATGCTGCGGCGTTTTTAGCGGCCTTAAATTTTAAATTTTAGATTTGCTGCGCCACGCCGCCGTAAGGCGTAAATTTCGATCACGGGCTGTTTTGATCGAGCATAACTTCGGGTGATCGCAATTTTAAGCGCGCATGGTTTTAAAATTTGCGCCACACGGCTAGCTTTATTCTATCTTGTCGCACCGAGCCTCGTTCTGCCGCATCTCGTCTTGCCCCGCTCTCTTTTCTGCTCTGCGCCCACTCTTTTTTTCAAGGAAGGCGTGCGACCGGGATAAAAACCGCCCTACTTCGGATCAAAATTTTATTTTTCCTCAAAACAGATCCCGACAAAGATAAAATTTTATAAAATCTATCATTTTAATTTCATATCTCAAAAACTTTCCGCCGCCATGCAAGGAGCGACAAATTTTAAAATTGAAATTTTATACGTTAAGCTTAAAGTGTATAAAACTCCGATATTTAGGCAATGCAGACATGAATTTTTATCTTTTGCTGCTATAATTCTCTCATAAATTTAAATTTTAAGATTAAAAAGTATTCTTAAGAATTTTATAAGACGGAGGAGATCTTGAATAGATTGATCTTAAAGATTTACGCGTGGCAAAATACCGCTACGCCGTGGTTTTGGCTCTTTGTGATAAGCGCAGGCTATCTTGCGGTATCGTATTTTTTCTTTCAGCGCTGCCTTTTTATGTCGCCTACGCAGATGAGCACCCTCGTACGTCTGGGCTTTGCCGTAGCGGGCGTAGGCGCGCTCATCGGCTTGCTGCTGCCGTTTGGCTTCATAGCAAGGCTCATTGCTTACGTGCTTGGTTTTGCGGGCGCGATATACGGCTATTTACAAAGCTCCGCGCCGCACACCGCCGTAGATACGGCAAATTGCCTCACAGCGCCCGCATTTCCTTTTGCGGCACCGCTTGATAGCCTGCTATCGGAGCTATTTCGCCCCGCAAGCTGCACGGGCACCCCGTCCTTCCTCGCAGGCACCGCGCTTAGCGATGTGCAGAGCTTTTTTAGCGGATTTTACGGCGAGGGATTTTATCTGGTGCCGAGCATTAAATTTGCAGATGCGGCACAGTGCGCGCAGGTAGCGTTTGCGGCATTCACGGCCGTTTTGGTCGTGATGTTTGCGAGCTTTTTATACGGCAGATTTACGAGAAGTTTTTAAAATTTTAAGAAAGGATAAGCATGAAGTTTTTAAATTCTATTGCGGCTACGGCGGCTCTTGCGGCTGCGATCGCAAGCTACGCTGGCGCCGAGGTTAAGGCGGGCGAGACGCTTTACGGCACGGCGCTAAAGCAGGTAAGCGTAAGCGGCGATTTGTCGCACAAGGACGGCAGGCTGCTGCCCACAAACGCCATAGAGGTCTTGGAGGTCAAGGACGGAGCGGTGAAATTTTCGCTCACCGGCTATCAAAATCCAAAGGCGCCGAACGTTATTTATTTCACGCCTAAAGCGCGCATAATCGCGGTGGCGTTTTCGAAGCAGGCTAAATTTCAAAGCGAGAGCTTGGGCGAAGAGGACGGCTTTAATAAAGTTAAAATAACCGCCTACACCGACGAGGGCGCGCTAAGCGGCGACGTGGATAAAATTTTCGCGGGCGCTAAGGAGAAATTCGAAGCCTCGTGTAGCGTCTGTCACGCTCTGCATCAGCCCGCCGATTATGAAGCCAACAGATGGCCGGGCTACATCAAATCGATGCTTTCGCGTACGCCTATTAGCAAGGATGAGAGCTGGACGGTGGTGCAGTATCTGCAAAAGCACTCCAAGGACGTAAATTTAAAGGATATGAAATGAAAAGACGAAATTTTTTAAAGCTCGGCGCGACGCTCTCGGCGCTTCCGCTCATCCCAAGCTCGATGCTCGCGGCGGATAAGCTTACCGCACTTAAGAAAAACGGCGAAATTTTAACCGCGGCGCGATGGGGAATTTTAAAAGCGAGCGTTAAAAATGGCAAGATCGTAAAATCCGCGCCGTGGAAGATCACCTCTAAAATTCCAAATACTCTTCAAAATACGATGGCGGATCTCGTTTATAACACGCGTATCAAGGCGCCAATGGTGCGAAAATCATACCTCGCCGATCCCGATAATCCTAAGCCTGAGCTTCGCGGACTTGACGAATGGGTCGAGGTAAAATATGAAGACGCGATCAAACTCGTCGCGCGCGAGCTTAAAAAGACGCGCGAGCAAAAGGGCGCAGACTCGGTGTTTGCGGGCAGCTACGGCTGGCAGAGTACGGGCAACGTACATGTCTCAAGGACGCTGCTTCATAGATTTATGAACTTAACCGGCGGCTTTACGGGCGTCACGGGCGACTACTCTACGGGAGCGGCGCAGGTAATAATGCCGCACGTAACGGGCTCAAATCAGGTTTATGAGCAGCAAACCTCGTGGCCGGTAGTGCTTGAAAACTCCAAAGTAGTGGTCTTTTGGGGATTAAATCCGATCTCTACGCTTCGCGTAGCGTGGACGAGCTCGGACGAGCAGGGATTTAAGTATTTCGAACAGCTAAAAAACAGCGATAAAGAGATCATCATCATCGATCCGATCAAAACCGTAAGCGGCAAGTATTTCGAGGACAAGGCGCGATGGATCACACCTCGCCCTAACACCGACGTAGCGATGATGTTAGGCATGGCGCAGCACCTCTACTCGCAGGGTAAGTACGATAAGGAATTTTTACAAAACTACACCGTGGGCTTTGAAAAATTCATACCGTACCTCACGGGGCAGAGCGACGGCGTGGCTAAGACGCCGGAGTGGGCTAGTGAAATTTGCGGCATTAGCGCGGACGTGATCAAAGAGCTCGCGATAAAATTTTACGAAAACCGCACGATGATAATGGCGGGTTGGGGTATCCAGCGCGCTCATCACGGCGAGCAGGCGCACTGGATGATCGTAACTCTATGCGCGATGTTAGGACAGATCGGACTTGCCGGAGGAGGATTCGGCTTTAGCTACCACTACGCTAACGGCGGCGCGCCTACCTGCGCGGGCGGCGTGATCGGTGGAATGAACGCGGCAAGCGTCGGAGTCGTTAAGGACGGCAAATTCCTAGGGTTTGCGCAGGATCAGAAGCAAGGCGGCGAAGCAGCCCAAGCGTGGCTGGTAAATACGGCGAAGGTTGCCTTTCCTCTAGCTCGTATCGCGGACGCGCTACTAAATCCGGGCAAGACGATCGACGCGAACGGCGCAAAGATCACCTATCCGAAGATTGACTTCATCTACTGGGTCGGCGGAAATCCTATCGTGCATCATCAAGATACCAACACCAATATTAAGGCTTGGCGCAAGCCGCGCACCATCGTAGTGAATGAAATTTACTGGACGCCGACTGCGAAGATGGCGGACATTGTATTTCCGACCACGACGGAGTATGAGCGCAACGACATCACGATGAGCGGGGACTACTCCAATATGCATATAATCCCGATGAAGCAGGTCGTCGCCAAGCAGCACGGCGCGAAGGACGATTATCAAATTTTTACCGACCTTTGTAAGGCTTACGCGGACGGACTTGCCGAGGTTTATACGGACGGCGGCAAAACGGAGATGGATTGGATCAAAGAATTTTACGAAGGGGCAGCTAGCGCCGTGAACGCAAACACCGCTTTAGGCATTCAGATGCCGAGTTTTGAGCAGTGGTGGGAGAAAAACGAGCCGACGGAATTTTACGAGACGCCTGAAAATGCTGCATACGTGAGCTTTGAGGATTTTAGAAATGATCCCGTTTTGGAGGCTTTGGGAACGCCTAGCGGGCTGATCGAAATTTACTCCGATACGATCGCTGCGATGAATTACAAAGACTGCGGCGCGCATCCGATGTGGTTCGAGCCCGTCGAGTGGCTGGGTATGAAAGATAAGCCTGCGAAATTTCACCTGCTTAGCATCCATCCGTATGACCGCTTGCATTCGCAGCAGAGTAACACCTCGAATCGCAAGAGATACGCCGTTGCGGATCGCGAGCCGGTGCTAATAAATACCGAGG
>CAUSBF010000110.1:0-5812 GCA_963529595.1 uncultured Campylobacter sp. | reverse complement strand
AGATGCTAGCGGATGCAGACGTGCCGATCACGCTTAGCTCGGACGCGCACTCGGTAGCTCAAGTGGCGCTCAACTACGATAAAATTTACGCCAAAGCGCGCGAGTTCGGCTACGAGCGGATCGCCGTTTTCAAAAACCGCGAGCGGCAGTTTGTAAAGCTAGCGTAAATTTACGGCGGCCGCCTTTAAATTTAAAAAGGCGCTGTCGGCGCGAAATTTTAAAATTTCAAAATCTTCGGCGGCGTAAAATTTTAAAAATCGCGGCGCGCAAAACGGCGCGCAGATAAAGTCGAATTTCAACTAAATAATGTTAAAATCTGCTGTTAAATTTAGCCCGAATACGGGCGGAAAAAAGGAAAAATATGGGAAAATTTGTTAATGACGTGAAGGAATTTTTTAAATTTTGCGATGAAAACGAGGTCGAGTTCGTGGATTTTAGATTTACCGATCTAAAAGGCACCTGGCACCACGTCTCCTATAACTACAAGCGCCTGCCGAAGGACTTTGCCGACGGAATTCCGTTTGATGCAAGCTCGGTAGAGGCGTGGCAGCCGATCGACAAGTCCGATATGATGCTAAAGCCCGACGTAGCAACGGCGTTTTTAGACCCATTCACCGCGGACGTTACGATCATCGTCATCTGCGACGTTTACGACATCTACAAAAACGAGCTTTACGAAAAATGCCCGCGCTCGATCGCTAAAAAAGCCGAGCAGTTTCTGCAAACCACGGGCCTTGGAGATACCTGCTACTTCGGGCCGGAGAATGAATTTTTCGTTTTCGACGACGTAAAGATCATCGACGATATGAACTGCGCGATGTTTAAGGTAGATACCGAAGAGGGGCATTGGAACAGCGGCAAAAACTACAAAGACGGCTTTAATAGCGGCCACCGTCCGGGCGTAAAGGGCGGCTACTTCCCCGTCCAGCCCGTCGATTCGATGGTCGATCTGCGCGCCGAAATGCTAAAGGTGTTAGAACAAATCGGGCTTGAGACCTTCATCTGCCACCACGAAGTAGCGCAAGGCCAGGGTGAGATCGGCGTTAAATACGGCACCCTCGTCGAGGCCGCCGACAACGTGCAAAAATACAAATACGTCGTAAAGATGGTCGCGCACCTAAACGGCAAGACCGCTACCTTTATGCCAAAGCCGCTCTACGGCGACAACGGCAGCGGAATGCACGTGCATCAATCGATCTGGAAAAAGGGCAAAAACACCTTTTACAAAAAGGGCAACTACGCAAATTTAAGCGACGCGGCGAGGTGGTACATCGGCGGCGTGCTAAAGCATGCGCGCAGCGTCGCGGCGTTTACAAACCCGAGCACCAACAGCTACAAGCGCCTGATCCCGGGCTTTGAGGCGCCGTCCATTCTAACTTATTCGAGCCAAAACCGCTCCGCTTCGATCCGTATCCCTTACGGCAGCAGCGAGCACTCCGTGCGCGCCGAGATGCGCTTCCCCGATAGCACCGCGTGCCCGTATTTGGCATTTGCGGCGATGCTGATGGCTGGCATCGACGGTATCAAAAACAAAACCGAGCCGGTCGGGCCGATGGATGAGAATTTATTTAAACTGCACCTTGACGAAATTCGCGAGCGCGGCATCGAGCAGCTTCCGCACACGCTTCGCGGTAGCCTAGAGGCGGTGATCCGCGATAATGAGTATCTGCGCCCGATAATGAGCGAGCTTTTTATCGAGACCTATCAGCATTTTAAATTCGAAACTCAGGTTTGGCCCTACGAGGCGCGCCCTACGCCGTTTGAGTTTGCGACGAATTATTCGTGCTAAGACCAAATTTATGCCGCGCCGCCGAAATTCCAACGGGCGGAGCGGCATAAAGCTTTGGAATTTTAAAATTTCGCCGCGCGCGAGCTTTTAAAATTCCGTCGCGCGAACTTAAACACCGCCCGTGAAGCTTCAGCTCTTTTACCGCAAACGTGAAATTTTATACTTTCTGCTACTTTTGCTTGGAATTTTATCGATAAACTTAGGCGTGAAATTTTATGAATTCAAAGAATTCCGCGCAAAAAACTACGCTTTTTACGACGCGCAAATTTTAAACGCCTACGCCAAAACGAACGAGCGCGGCCGCACCTACACGGTGTTAAAGCTCAAAACGGCGGATTTCACCCTCTACACGACTGCTGGGCTCGGGCGGGAATTTCACCGCTTCGCTCGCGTAAATATCGGCATCGTAACCAAAAACGTAAAATTTTTGGATTTTTTAAAGCAGCGCTTTTATGCGCCAAATTTTAAAATTTCAGCCGAAACCGCGCCCTCCGGGGCAAAATGGCGCGCGATAAGCTTCGTTCGCGCTCAGCACAAAGATGAGATGACGGCGGATCTTTACTCCGCGCTGTATTTTGCGACCGAAATTTCAAAACCGCTGCGCGCTAGCGTGACGAACTGGGGCATAGCGCACATCATCTCGATCAGCGGCTTTCATCTGGGCATTATCTTTAGCACCGTCTTTCTGCTTGCAATGCCGATCTATCGCTACTTTCAGGATCGCTACTTTCCATACCGCAGTGCTAAGCGCGATCTTAGCGTCTTTGTGATCGTGCTGATGAGCGGATATCTCTTCGTGCTTGACTTTACGCCGAGCTTTCTGCGCTCGCTTGCGATGTGCTGCGTGGGGTTTTTCCTCGCGATGAGAAATTTCTATGTACTTAAATTTACAAACCTCTTCCTAACGATCGCGCTTCTGCTCGCGTTTTTCCCGCACCTGGCCTTTTCGATCGGATTTTATTTCTCCTGCCTCGGCGTGCTGTATATCTTTCTCTACTTGCACCACTTCGCGCCTAAATTTAAGCTCTGGCAGAACGTCATACTTTTCAACCTCTACGTTTGGCTAAGCATGAACGTAGCGGTCTATTATTTCTTCCCGACCGCTTCGCTGCAGCAGCTTAGCGTCATGCCGCTGGGATACGTGTTTGTAATCTTTTATCCGCTGAGCATATTTTTGCATCTATTCGGGCTCGGCGGCGCGCTCGATACGCCGCTACTTGCGTTTTTAAACTTTGCGCTGCCTAGCTTTCGGGTGCAAATTCCGCCGCTTCTTTTCGCGCTTGCAAACATCTGCGCGCTTGCTGCGATAAAACTTCGTTGCGCAGCAGTTGCGTGCGCGATAATCGGAATTTCGCCGATATTTTTTATAACGTAGCGCGCGAAAATCCCAGCAGGAATTTTATCCGTTGGAATTTTATGCTAAAATCGCGCTTCAAATCTCACAAAGGATCAAAATGTTTATTGCAAACCTCACTTACGTTAAAGAAATTAGCGAAATCGATCGCTTCATCAACGAGCACAACGCGTTTTTAGACCGATTTTATGCGGCAGATAAATTTATCTGCTCAGGGCGCAAAGTCCCTCGCACCGGCGGCATCATCTTAATCAACGCCAAAGACCGCGCGGAGCTTGATGAGATCGTCGCGCAAGATCCGTTCTTTCAAAACGGCGTCGCAAAATACGAGATCATAGAATTTGCGCCGACGAAATTTGCGCCCGAGTTTTGGAGGCTTTTCGGCGAATAGAGGCTTGCGCGGGTTAAATTTTAAAATTTATGCGCTCAAACACGCCTCTGAAATTTAGCCGTTTTACGAGATAAAATTCCCGCTAAATTTAAAAGCCGGTCGCGGTGGCAAATTTAGACAAATTTGAAACCGAAATTATATAAAACGGCGAAATTTAAAGGAGATTTTATGCGGATAAAGCTACGGCTCGCAACGCCGCAAGATGCGGAGGCGCTGCTTGAAATTTACGCGCCTTACGTAAAGCGAACGGCGATCAGCTTCGAATACGACGTGCCCAGCGCCGCGGAATTTGCGGGGCGCATCGAGCAGACGCTGCAAAGATACCCCTATCTGCTCGCTTACGCAAGCGATGAGGCGGCATGCGCGAACGATGAGCGAGATGAAAATTTTAAAATTTCTGCGAGCGCGGCAGGCGCAGGGAGTGAAATTTTGCCCGCAGACGAGGCGCGAAATTGCGCAAGCGCTGCGGCGAAACAAAATAGCGCAAATTTAATCGTCTCGGCAAAAAAAGCGGCGTAAATTTAAAACCGGGCCAAATCCTCGGCTACGCCTACGCTTCGGCTTTCAAAGAGCGCGCGGCATACGATTGGTCGGCGGAGAGCTCGGTTTATGTATCGCAAAACGCGCGCGCTTTTGGTATCGGCAGGCTGCTCTACGAAGCGCTAGAGCGCACGCTCAGAGCTCAAAACATCGCAAACATGAACGCTTGCATCGCTTGCGGGGATGACGAATATCTAAACGACGCGAGCGTGCGATTTCACGAGCGCATGGGCTTTCGCTTCGTCGGAAGATTCGAGCGCTGCGCCTATAAATTCGGCCGCTGGTACGATATGGCGTGGATGCAAAAGCCCATCGGCGAGCATCTGCAAAACCAGCCCGCGATGAAGCCTTTCGCGCACTTTAGAGATGAAATTTGCGCGAGCGCGGGCATTGAAATTTAATTTAAAGGAAAAACTTTGACGCACTTTATCATAGACGACGAAAATATCGACGTCGATAATATCTTCGACGTCGTAAATCTCAAAGAGGGCGATGAACTAAATATCGTCTCCAACACCGCCAAAAAAATTGGCGCCTTAACCCTTGCGCGCCTATCGAAGATGGGCGTTAGCATAGGCGAGGTTTTTACGATCGGCAAGCAAAGAAAGGACTTCGCCGATAAGATCATCGTGTTTTTGATGGGCAAGCTCTGCGGGCAGGAGGGCAAGATCGGCATCGTCAGCAACGATAAATTTTACGACGACGTGATAGAATTTTTTAACAATCTAAACTACCGCAAAAATCCGAAATTTGAAAAGATCAGCCTAGTCTCGCATGCCTTAGGAGCAGGCGCGAAGCAAGGCAAAACAAGCGGCGCGGCAGAGAAAAAAGCCCAAAAAGCGGAACCGAAAGCTACTAAGCAGGAGTCAAAACCTCAAAAGCAAGGGACAAAAGCCTCGAAAAAGGAGCCCAAAACCGCAAAGCAGGAGCCGAAGGCTGTACAACAGGAACAAAAAGTCGTAAATTCTAAAATCACCAAAGCGGACATTGCCGCGGCAGAAGCGCTGATACCCCAGTGCATGAGCCTGCAAGCCCTCTATGCCGCGTGCGTCGCAAAGCTCGGCAGAGCCAAAGGCTGCGAAGCCTACCGTGAGATCAAGGACGGCGCGCGGACGCGATACGCGAGCATCGCCTACGATAGCGACCTAAAAGACGGCACCGTAAGGCGAAACGCGATCAAGCTCTACCGCGAAAGCGGCGGCGATATGGCGGAATTTCACAATAAGCTGACGAGCGAATACAAACACGCGGGGCCTGAAATTTACAAAGAATTTAAAGAAAAACTCGTCGGAAAGATGCTCTAGGCATTTCGGCACAAGGGTTTGAGGCGCAGCGATAGTATGTATCGCGACGTAGCGGCTAAAGCACGGCCTGGCGGCGTTAGATGTGTCGTTACGGCGTGCGGTGTGATGCAGCGCGACTAGACACAACCAAAATGAAAATATTCGCTTGCGCGGCTTATCGGTTTTATTTTGCTGTATATGACCAAGCAGAGCCCAGGCGCTTAGATATAGCAGCAGATTAAAGATATATAGGATAAATTTCATTCTAGCAGGTCTAATCCGGGTCTAATCATAGTTAAAGCTATATGGTTTGTAGCCGAAAATATGCAATGTCTTTAAAGCTAGCCCTCTGACCTCTATCCAGGATGGATTGCGATGGACTAGGTATTCGTAATCATCCGCCTCTAATAAGCCGCGGTCGTTAAAATTTTTATCTATAAGTTCCACAAGTACCC
>CAUSBF010000109.1:0-5907 GCA_963529595.1 uncultured Campylobacter sp. | reverse complement strand
CCCTTAGTGTTTACATATACGCCATTTTTTACCCTGCTTATATAATTTACCTGCGTCCAGAAGCTCAGATCGCTATTAAAGTCGTAATCAAGTCCCGTTTTTATCATATAGCGCGGGGTGTCGGTCAGCGCTTTGCCCTCGTTTTCGCCTGATTTTTGTTTTGATTTAGCATAGGTATAGTTTGCATGAAATGCTAAATTTGATAAAATTTTCCACTCGCCGCTAAGCTCAAGTCCGTCTATGGAGGCTCTGCCGACATTTACGTTTTCATAAATTCCAAAATAGGTTTTGCCTTGATAAACACAAGTCCAAGTAGCGGGATTATTAAAATCCGCTCCCGATCCCCAGCCGCCGCATCTTACGACGCTATCGATCTTGTCTTTGAAGTCGGTGTGAAAAACGGTCGCCGAAAGGCTTAGATTATCGTTATTGTCATACATCGTTCCGACATCGTAATTTACGCTAGTTTCGGGCTTGAGGCTGCTTCGCCCCAGTCTGATACCGCGTCCGTGATTTATCGGAATTTTTAGCCCTTCGGATCTATCGTCGATATTAGGCGTCGTATAGCCCGCCGATACGCCTCCCTTAAACGATAAATTTTCATTTAGATGATAAACGATGTAGCCGCGCGGCGCAAAGTGTCCGCCGTAGTCTTTGTCGTAGTTATATCTTAAGCCCGCAGTCAGTGCAAGCGCGTCCGTGACATAAAAATTATCCTCTCCAAATACCGACACATCCCATCTTTTTAGATGCGCATCATCGCTAAAGCCCGGCTCATTTTGTGATGAATCCAGCTTCTCATGGCGATACTGTGCGCCGAGCGTTAAAGTATTTGAGTCAAAAAGATACGAGCCTTGAGTATTAAATATCGTAGATCTTAGCCTGATGTTCGCTTGCGGCTTGATCGGAAAAGGTTTTTGTAACCTCGTGCGATAGATAGGTATCGGTTAGAAATTTATCGTATCTTCCGCTATGCGAGAGCGAAATTTGATCGTCTTTGTCGTCTTCGTGAGTGTTATATCCTAGATACGCCGTTTTGCCTAGAGTTCTTGAGGTCAAGTTTTTAGTGTGTTTGTAATCAAGCGCGAGATCGTCGTTCTCGGTAGGCTTATACATAAGCTTCGCACCGAAATTCTTATCCGCGTCTTTTGGATCGCCGTAATCTTTGGCGTCTTCAAATTTATGAAAATATCGCCCGTAAAGCGAAATTCCGAGTGCGTCGGGCACTATCGCACCGCTTGCTTAAAATCCCGTAGAGTAGCTATTGCCGATGTCTTTGTGCTGCGCGATATCGTAGTAACCGTTTATATTGGCGCTAGGCTCGTTTGAAAAGCCCTTGGTGATGATGTTTATCACGCCGCCCATAGCGTCGGTACCGTATAGAGAGCTCATCGGTCCGCGGATGACTTCCACGCGGGCGATAGCATTTGCGGGCGGGATGAAGCTTTGGATGCTTCCTTGCGAGCCGAAACCTGGAAATGCGCTCTCGCTGGAAACAGGACGACCGTCGATTAAAATTTTAGTATATTTTGAATCCATACCACGCATTCTGATATCGCTTTTGCCCTTCATTGAGCTAAATCTAGGCGCGGAATATACGCCTTGTATATCCTTTACGATGTCGGCTACGTCTTTGTGATTTCTCTTTTCGATCTCTTTTTGAGGTATTACCGAGATCGACGCCGGCGCTTCTTTGATATCTTGCTCAAAGGCGGTGGCGCTTACGACGATCTCTCCTAAATCGGCCGCTTGCCCCCCCATAGTTGTGCGGTTAAAACCGAAACTACCACTAGTGATAAATGCAAACTGCGCATTATTATATCCTTTTGATAAAATTTTGCGAATGAAATTCACGGACGAAATTATAGCTCCGAAAAGATTAAATATTTATGAAATATTAAAAGGCGTTATCGCTATCAAGCATATTTGATTCTCCCGTGCAATCGCTAGTTATAGGCATTGATGAATAAAATTTTATTTGCTCTTGGCAGTTTAAGGAGCGAATGATAAATTTAAAGGCGCAATGAGCTTTAAAAATTTACGCCGCGTTGTAAATATCAAAATTTAAATGCAGTGAGCTCGGGGTATCTGTCATTAGTGTGCGCCGTGGGTTTTGCAGAGAAATTTAATGAGACTTTGCGAGGCGTAGCCGACGAGCATGGGGGCTAGCAACAATTAAATTTTCACTATGAATTTAAATAAGAGTGTTTTTAATACTAATTTTTCAGGCGTTAAAATGGGGCTTGCAGCGGCTAATGCGGTAAATTTACTACGCGGTTGCAGTTAAAATTCCCGCCGCGCGGAGTAAACGTCACGCAGAAGTTAAATTTGACGCATAGAAGCTAAATTTCGCGTAGCAGTTAAATCCACAATAAGTTAAATCGGCAACGAGCTCAAATGCTGTAAATTTAGAGCTCACAGGCATAAGCGCTTGACTTGCGGCTGAGCCGCGATCTTTTATTATAAGATGCCTATTGTTCGCATTCCTGCGGCTGTCTAAAACAAACCGCACAACGCTTTAAATTTTAAAATTTTATTTGAATAAGCTATTTACGCTCTCGTCGTGATATACGCGCCTGATGACCTCGCCGAAAAGCGGAGCGACGCTGATTACCTTGATGCGGTCGCTCTCCTGCTTTAGCGGGATCGTGTCGGTCACGACGAGGCCGTCTAGCGCGCCGCTTTCGATGCGCTCGTATGCCGGGCCGCTCAGCACGGCGTGCGTACAAAACGCGCTGACGCTCTTCGCGCCCTGTTCCTTAAACGCGCCCGCGGCCTTGACGATGGTGCCCGCGGTATCGATCATATCGTCGATTAGGATCACATCCTTGCCCGCGACGTCGCCGATGATGTTCATCACCTCGCTTTTGTTCGCCTCCTCGCGGCGCTTATCGACGATCACTAGATCGAGCGAGAGCTTTTTGGCGAAGCTTCTGGCGCGCGCGACGCCGCCCACGTCGGGGCTGGCGATGATCGGATTTTTTAAATTTTTCTCTTTCAGATAATCCAAAAATATCAGCGAGCCGTAGAGGTTATCGACCGGCACGTCGAAAAAGCCCTGTATCTGTCCCGCGTGCAGATCCATTGTGACGACGCGGTCGATCCCCGCCGTTTGCATCATATTTGCCACGAGCTTCGCGCTGATCGGCACGCGCGGAGCCGCCTTGCGGTCTTGGCGAGCGTAGCCGAAGTAGGGCACCACCGCCGTGATCGAGTTCGCGCTGGAGCGCTTCAGCGCGTCGGTTAGGATCAGAAGCTCCATCAGATTGGAGTTTGCGGGCGCGCATGTGGGTTGGATGACGAAGACGTCCTTGCCGCGCACGCTCTCGCCGATCTGGACGCTGATTTCGCCGTCGCTGAAGGTTTTGATCGCACACTCGCTAAGCGGCAGCGAGAGATATTTGGAGATTTTTTTGGCAAATTCGGGATTTGCGGTGCCGGAGAAAATTTTATATCCGCGCATTTTGATGACCTTTGGATTGAAATTTGCTCGAATTCTACACCAAAAGCGCTAAATTTTAGCTAATTCGCCCGCCGCGCCCGCGTAAAATTCATAAGCATGCATCGCGAACCGCGACCCGTTTACGAGATAAATTTTTAAAATTTCAGGTGGCTTGGCTCGCCGCGGCTTTACCTAGCGAAATTTTAGCTGCGGATTACGGCGCCCGCGAATGATCGTAGCCTGCGTTTTTGCACGAGCAGTCGCGCAAATTGCCGGCAAAACCGTATCGCAAAGTTTGATGAAAGTTTGAGAGAGCGCATCAGGCGGGAGCACGGTACGGCTAAAGTCGTATCGCGGAGGGCATGGTGCGGATGAGCGTGGGATTTTATCTTTGCGATACAGACGCGCAAAATTTTATCTTTGAACTGCGGAGAGTGCGTTTAAATTTGGATTTTGAGCTCGCATGGGACATACTGCGCGGATACTTGTAGCGCGCTAAATTTAGACTGCCGCGGCGTATAAATTTTTTAGATCGCCAGCGCGGTTAAATTTGAAGCCTGCTTTGTTTTGGTGAAAATTTAAAGCTTGCTCTTTATAGCTCGATTACGTGTTGCGAAATTTTAAAATTTATTGTGCGAGCTCCATTCGCCGCGTAAATTTAGATTACTGCCTTTGCCATTTAAATTTTAAAAACCGAAAAGCTATGAGTACGAATTGAGAGGCAGGACGCTACATAAATTCTAGCGCGGATTATGACATAAATCTCGTCAATGGTCACGGCATGAATCCAAGCATAGATTATTACGATATACGCCTCAGCGCGGATCGCGACATAAATTCTGACAGGTATCGCGCCGTGAATTTTAAAATTTCAAACGCAAATTTAAAAGCGAATTTAGCAGTTTTAAAAGCAGATTTAAGGACGGATTTTAGACGATGGAATTTTTAAATTTAAAAGTTGCCGCCGCCGTGTTCGCGCTACTGCTTGCAGGCTGTGACGGATGGAAGCGCCATCTAAGCAGCGACGGCACCTCGCTTGCTTCCAAGTTTGACCTCTCCGAGCGCACGCTAAAGATCGAGGGCAACGACAAGCCGTTAGTGCTATTTTTCTGCGCAAGTAGCCGAATTTAGAAATTCCGCAATTTTAAAATTTATACAAAATTCTACGATTTGGAATTTTGATAAAATTTCTGTGGCTACCAGCTCCCGCTAGCACCGCCTCCTCCGAAGCTTCCGCCGCCCCCACTGAAGCCACCTCCGCTAAAACCGCCACTTCCTTTAAATCCGCCAAAATCCCCAGATGGGCTGCCTCTCATGCGCGATGAGCGCGCAATTTCGCTTATGATGTCTGCGCTCGAGATTATATCCTCGTCGCTTCTTCTGCGACGCGTCACGCGGCGACTTAGTATCGCAAAAAGCAAGACCGCAAAAAGCACCATAAAGATCGCAAAGTCCTTGTTGCTCGGATCCTGCTGCGCGTTGGCGTTAAGGGGATCAAATTTTATATCGCCGCCTTCGATCGTGCTAATGATCGCTGAAATTCCGCTAATGACGCCACTTTCGTAATCCCCCTGCCTAAAATAGGGCAGAATTTTATTGCTGATGATGCGTTTGGCGCGCATATCGGTTAGCACGCCCTCTAGCCCGTATCCGACCTCGATACGCACTTTATGCTCGTGCGGAGCGACGAGCAGCAGTACGCCGTTGTCGCGCCCTTTTTGCCCGATACCAAGAGCGCGCGCCTGCTCTACGCCGATTTCCTCGATAGAGTAGCCGCCGAGCGATTTTAGGCTTACAAGCATGATCTGGTTTGTGGAATTTTTATCAAAAGTCGTTAAAATTTCATTCAGACTCTCTCTTGCGGCTGGACGTAAAATACCAGCCTCATCAATTACAGCGGTGCCGTTTGGATGGGCTAGATACTCGCTGGGAGCGGCGGTGCTGACTACAAATAACGCCATTAGGGCAAAAGCAAATCTCCAAGCCACTCTCATCGCAGCTCCACCAAGGTCTCTTCTATCTCGTTATTTTCGCTATCTTTAGGCACTCGCATGGCTAGCTCGCATAGCGCGTCCATCGCCTTTAAAACGGCAGGCTCAAGGCCTTGCGCGCTAGGGTTAAATTCCGTCGTGATACGTTCAAACTCGCTCTTAGAGATAAACTCCACCGCTCGCGCGCCGCAGATGATATGAGCGCAGCGCTCGCGGACGCAGACACAAAACATTATCGCTTCTTTTACGCTGCCGTAGCGCTCGTAAAATTTTAGCATCGCAAACTCGCCCGAGAGCCGAAGTCTGCGAGATTTAGTCGTGATTAGAGTTAAAAGCGTGGAATATTTAGCCAGCAGAGCTTTAATCGCAATGAAGCTAAGTGCTACGATCTGCAGTAGCTCAGCTTTGCTTATTTGTGGCACGAAGCACAGAACGATGCCGATCGCAAACGACGTCACTGCCGCCGCGCTATAG
>CAUSBF010000108.1:0-5923 GCA_963529595.1 uncultured Campylobacter sp. | reverse complement strand
CATTTGATGAGGTTTGAAAAACCTAAAAGCCCTAAAAATAGGACTTTTATAGTGGCTAAAAATATTTTTAGGCGGATTATGCGTCTTTATCGTTGGGGTAAAAATATTTGTAAATTTTATTTGCTAGCGTAGCTTTTTTGTTTTTATCCACGCCGACAATCTGATACATTCTCGCTTTTAAAATCAAGGTATCTGAAAATTTATCTCTTATCTTTTGAGTGTTATTTAAAAGATCGTATCTTTCTTTTTGCTCTTTAAACGGCGCAAAATATTCGGTTGCTGCTCTCATAAATCTTTCGTATTCTGGATAAGGGTCGCAATCGCAATTGCGACCAAAAGGGTCGCGGATATACGGCTCGCCAGTTGAATACTCGCTAAAATAAAAAGCGTGATTTAAAAGCTCAATAGCTTCTAGGTAGTTTTCATATCTTATGATGATATCATTTTTCTTGGCTTTTGCCTCCATAATATTTTTAAAAAAATCTACGAAAGCGGTTAAAATTTCGTCTTTTGCCTCCTCTGATTGATAAAAGTGAGTTAAAATTTTAAACTCGGGGAATAAATTGGGGTCGTGTGTAATGCAAAAAGACTCATCAATGGTTTCGTTCATCATCCCATTAAAGGCTATTAACAAATCAAAATTACGATTTGCTTTATCAGCAATTCTTAATCTTTTTCTGATATCAATTATAACTTGTTCTATCGCCTCTGTCTCTCGTTTTTCTCTCTCGTCTTTTGCACTTTGCGTATCTCTTGGCTCTGATAACTTCGCCATATTGCCTCCTAGTTGTCTTTTATTTCGAGAATGTAACTGCTCCACCAATCAAGCAAAATTTTAAGCTCGTCCAAAAAATCGGCTTTTTCGGAATAGCTTAAATCTACTTTGTCGCCGTGTAGGTGGTCTAGCGCCTTTTTGATAGCCTCTTTGCTTACTCCGTGCTTTTGCATATTGTTAAACGCCTGCGTCATAAATATGCCCCGCAGGCTATGCAGGGTTACGACGCGCCCCGTCTGTCTATCTCTAAAGCCAAAGCCCTTAATCGCATTCGTGGCGGTGTCTTTGTGGATATGCCCCGTAAAGTGCGAGTTAATAAAAATATGCTCGTATGCCCTGCTTAATTTCGCCTGGTTCTCAAGTATCCGCATAACCTCATCGCTAAGCGGAAGTTTGAAATCGCCTATCTCGCTGCGCTTGATTTTCTGTTCGGTGCGCGGAATGGTTAAAAGCCTTCTATCGAAATCTACGTAATCCCATTTTAGACGCGACAGCGGCGCGGCCCTTAGCGGCAGGTGTAGGCATAGCTTCATCGCGTTTTTAATCGTCTCAAAATGAGGATAATCATAAATAGCGTTAAAAAACCCCTTTAAGTCCTGGCGCTCGGTTAGCTTGGCGTAATGCTCGACCTTGGTTTTAGGGATTAGGCTTTTGGCGTCGATATTAGCCATAATATTAACCTCTGCGTATCCGCTCGATACGGCGAATAAAAAGACGCGGTTTAAAATTTGGTTGATTATCTCGGCAGTTTGCGGCGTGGTCTTTGACGTTTCTTTAAGGATGTCCGCTATCTCGCCGTGAGTAATGCTTTTTATGCCCCTATCTTTTAGTATAGGCATTACGTGGTTTTCAATGCGCCCGCGCCTGGTCTTTAGCGTTTGGGGCAGTATACTTTTAGCTTCAAGCTCTAGCCACTCGTTAAAGACCTTTTCAAAACTAAGATTATTCTCGCTTATCCTTTGAGCTTTGGCGCGCTTCTTTTCCGTGATAGGGTCGATACCTCTCATCACTAGCTTTTTAAGCTCGGTTCGCTTCTCTCGCGCTTCGGCTAGCGATAAAACGGGGTAGTTGCCTAGCCCCGTGTTATTCAGCTTGCCCGTATCGGGGCTTATAAAGGCAAATACCCAGCGCTTGCTCCCGCTTTTGCTTACTATCAGCCCTAAGCCGTCGCCGTCCGTGAGCTTGTAGTCTTTGGCTTTCGGCTTTGCCTCTTTGATTTGCTTATCGCTAAGCGGTTTGACTATCCTAGCCATTACGTTTCAACTCCCTTAAATGCGCTATTTGAGACGATTTAAAAATATTTTTTCGGTTTTTAGCTCAAAATCCCGCACAAAAATATTTTTAAAATCGCCGCCTTTTTGCTCTTTATGTGCCTAAAATTGGGGATTTGATGAGGTTTAAAATATTTTTTGCTTTTGCGGCGTTTTTTTAAGCTTCACAAAACCCTATTTTAGGCGTTTCAAGCGTTTTAAAACATTTTTTGAAGTGCTTTGCAAGCCCGTTAAATAGGGCGTTTAGTAAGTTTTAAAAATATTTTTTCGCTTGACTTTTGGAATTTTGCCAAAAATATTTTTAAAATGTTTTTAAATTGCTAGCTTTGCTTGATTATTTTAGATTGCTTTAGAGGGCTAAAATCGCTTGAAGTCCGTATTTTAGGGGTTTTATTAGATTGTGTTAGATTGTAAAAAATAGGCAATGGTGGTTAGAGGCAGAATCGAACTGCCGACACGCAGATTTTCAGTCTGCTGCTCTACCGACTGAGCTATCCAACCACCGAAAAAGAAAAGTAATTTTAGCCATGCAATACTTAAATCTCGGTTAAAATCCTTGATTTTCGCTAGATTTTTGTACGTTGCGCTCTAAAACAGCCAAATTTACTCAGTTGGAATTTTCTAAATTTTAGTGATAAAAATATTGCTTGCGCAGTAATTTGCAATAATCAAAAGGGGCTATCAATCTAAAAGCAAAGAGGTATAAAATTTTACTATTTAGCCGACTTTGCAAATTATACGCTTGGTTTTAGGCTGTGCAAAGTAGATAAATTTGCGCCAAAGGATCGCGGCATCGTTTTAAATTTGCGCGCATATAACAGGCGATAGCCGCGATTGGTTAAATTTAGCATCGAAAATTGGCTTTAATTTGGACTTGACGAAGCATCTTTATAAACATTGTGCTCGAGCTAATAGTGTGACATGGGGATGTTTACTTTGGGGTTAAATTTATTTAGATATCCGCGCAGCAGAAGCGTTGAAATTTTAAAATGCGATTGCAAATTGTATTTTAAAAGCCTAGCCCGATCCGACTAGCCCCGATAGGTCTGTTTATCCGAGCTGTGCAACTTGTTTTTTAAATAGATCGCCGCGTTCGGCGTAGCTTTTAAATTGATCCAAACTGGCACATGCAGGGCTTAACAGCGCTATTTCGCTCGCAGAATTTATGGAATTTTTAAAATTTTCGAAATTTTTAGAATTCTGCGAATTCCGAGTTCCACCGTCGTTTGTGCGGCGTTTCGGCGAAGAGGCGTTGTCGCTTGCGGCAGATGAGCCGCCGCCTTTTTGCAGCGTATTCTCGCCGATCTTTGCATTTTCTTTCGCCTTGCCGCCGTTGCATCCGCCATTCGCGCTTAAATTTTGTACTTTCAATTCGCTTGCGCCGCTTTTTTCAAAATCCGCGCCTCGATACCGCTTCGAAATTTCGCTCACCGCCGTTTGTAAAATTTCGCAGCGCACGCAAGGAAGTCTGTATTCGCCACATAAAAGCACGATTTTATCGGTGTTTGAGCCGATTGCGTAAATTTGCAGATCGTATTTTTTAAACTCCGCAAAAAGCGGGTGCAGATCCACGCCTTTATCGTCGCCGCCAAGGATCAGATGTATTTTGCGTCCCGCGTAACGCTTTAGCGCCTGCGCGCACGCATCGATGTTGGTGGCCTTCGTGTCATTGACCCAGACCCTGCCGCGCGCGTCGGTAAACTCCTCGAGTTTATTGCCCTCGATCACGAAGTCGTTTAGTCGCATGGCGTCGCATCTGTCGAATAAAATTTTCTCCACGCACAGCGCCAAAAGCGCGTCGATCAAAAACGGGGTGCGGAATTTTATCTCGCCTAAATCGATGCCGAATTTTTGCGCCAGATCCGCTTCGTCCTCATAGCAGATCACGCGAGCCAGGCTATTTTGCGCGGCGGCGGAGCTTTCGTAGGCGCGCGGGATCAGCGCCACGGAGCCTTCGCGCATTGCTAGCAGCGGCGAGAGTTTGGCGCGCTCATACTCCGCGAAATCGCCGTGCCAGCTGAGATGATCGGGCGTGATCGCAAGCAGCACGTAGATGTCGGGGCGCGCGTGTTTGGTGTAGTGCAGCGTAAACGAGCTCGTCTCCAGCACCCAAATTTTGGCGCTTTTATCAAGTTTTGCAAGCGGAACGCCCACGTTACCGCCCATTTGCGAGCCGTATCGCTCAAGCAGGTGCTGCATCATCTTCGTCGTCGTGGTCTTGCCGTTCGTGCCGCTGATCCAAATTTTAAGACCTTTGTAATCGTCGAAATAATCGTATTCACTGATTAAATTTTGTGCCTTTCGCACCAGCTCGTGATGCGGCGGAAAGCCTGGACTTGGGATTTCAAGCTCGCTTGAGACGGGATCGAACTCGCTCGGGTTTAAAAGCGCGTTGCCGAACTCATCTAGCTTCGGCGCGCCCGAAGAAATTTCAAATTTATCGTCGTAGATCTCCCAGCAGCCGTCTTCTTGGCAGTGCTCTGCGATCGCTCTGGTCGTAAGCCCGTAGCCAAATAGCGATTTTTTCATTTTTCTCCCCTTTTGCCCCATAAAATTTGCGTTATCTCATCGGCGCTAAGCTCGGCAATTTCGCCGCTTCTCTCGCATCTTTCAAAAAGCCGCGGATCGTAAGTATCCTTAAAATTTAACTTTAAAAACTCGGTAAAATATCCGCCGTCTGCGGCAAAATTAGGACGGTAGTAAAAAGCGTCTAAAAAAGCATCTCCCGTCTCGCGCGGCTCAAAAGTGCTCATCCGCTCCGCGATCTCGCGCAGTTCGTCCTTCGTAATATCCGGCACCAATTGCGGCTCCGGTAGTGCGATATCGAAAGCCAAATTTTCCGCGCCGTCCGCTTCCCACCACTCCCAAAGATCAAATTTACTCATATCTTTGCCCGTGATTTTGTGTAGCGCCGCCTCTAGCTCGCGGTATTTTGCACCGTCCTCATCGCCGTTATCGTCGCAGTAAGCTGTGTAGGCTAAAATTTGTTTTAAAATTTCGTCGTATATTTCGCGCGCCGTTTCGAAGTCGGGCTTGATCTGCGCTCGCATTTTATCTCAGTTTCAGCGACGTCAGCGCTATGATATTTGCGATCAGCGCGATGATCCAAAAGCGGATGATGATTTTGTTTTCGACCCAGCCTTTAAGCTCGAAATGGTGGTGTATCGGCGCCATTAGGAAAATTCTGCGTTTGAAAATTTTAAAGCTGCCCACCTGCAAGATCACGCTGAGCGTTTCGATGACGAAGACGAAGCCGATCATTATGAGTAAAATTTCATTCTTCGTGATGACTGCGCAGTATCCTAAAAACGCGCCCACGCTGAGGCTGCCGCTATCGCCCATAAAGACTTCGGCGGGGTAGCAGTTGAACCACAAAAACCCAAGCAGCGCTCCGATCAGCGCCGAGACGATGATGCAGACCTCGCCCGCGCCCGCGACGCGCGGCAGCAAGAGATATTGCGAGTAGATCGCGTGTCCGCACAGATAGATAAAAATGCCTAGGCTACATAGCGAGAATACCGACGGAATGGTCGCTAGCCCATCTAGCCCGTCGGTTAAATTTACCGCGTTTGAGCTCGCGCTTATCACGATTGTCCAAAACAGCGGCGCGAAGATCCATAAATTTAGCAGAGGGTATTTGAAAAACGGCACGAAAAATTCCCCGCCCAGGTCGCTAAAAGCATAAAGCGTCCCTCCGATCAAAAGCGCCAGGACGTTTTGTAGCGCGAATTTAGCTCGTGCGCTAAGGCCTGCGTGGTTTTGGCGGCCTAAAATTTTAGAGATATCGTCTTTGTAACCGATGAACGCAAAGCCCGTAAGGCAGAGCAGCCCGCAGAGCACGACGACGTTGTTTAGCTTGGCGCACAGCAGGCTAGCA